>CAYWGM010000019.1:0-31919 GCA_964457875.1 uncultured Eubacteriales bacterium
TCGATCTGCCTTCCTTTTAACGCCTGAAGCAATGCAGGCAGCAAAAGTTCGTACCTTGCAACTACGGAGTTGCACTTCTTCAGCGGCTCATCCTGATTGAACGGAACAAAAAAGAAATTTTTTGTATTTAAAAGAAGTCCGAGGTTTTTCGCATTATTACTCAATCCATCATTGGTGGATACAGCTATCAGCACTGGTTTGTTGTTCCTCAGATGTGCCTTGACGGCCATTGTAACAGATGTATCGGTTATGGCGCAGGCTATTTTGGCAAGTGTATTTCCGGTGCATGGGGCTACTACTATTATATCGAACAAGGATCCGGGCCCTATGGGTTCGGCCTCTACTATGGTCGTAATCGCTCTTTTCCCTGTAATGGATTCAATTTCAGATCTGAATTCATCTGCCTTAAAGAACCTCGTATCAAATTTAACCACAGATTCGGAAAATACTGGATATACATCGGCTCCTGATTCAACGAGCTCCCTTACCAAAGGTATCACTTTGTTGAATGTGCAGAAAGAGCCGGTTATGGCAAATCCTATCTTCAAACCTATTAAGCTTGCATCTTCCGGGCACATGCTCATACCCCCAGTTCCTCTATTACATTTTTCACAGTCACATAGATATATTCAGCCGCAGTCACCGGCGCCACCTTGCCGGGCAGGGACAAGGCCCAGATCGTCTTCAAGCCGAGCAGTTTGGCCTTTTCAAAATCGACGCCGCCCGGCTTGGAAGCAAGATCGATAATTAAGCAATCATTTTTGATTTTTGCAAGCAATTCATAATTCAATACCACACTCGGGATAGTATTAAAGATAACATCCATTACCGGAAGATATTCTGACAGCTGCGACAGGTATATTGACCTGTATCCATAACTGTTCGTCCACGCGTTGTCAGAATACTTGCGTGACTCGACATACACACTGGCGCCTATCCCCTGAAGCATCTTCGCAAGTATCTTTCCTATCCTGCCGAATCCCATGATGAGTGCGTTGCATCCATGAAGAGTGATGGGCATCTCTTCCATGGCGATCTGAATTGCGCCCTCTGCGGTCGGAATCGCGTTCAAAACGGCCATCTCTTCTCTCTCAAGGATATCGATGCAATACACATTGTAAACATGCGCAAGCTGAACGATTTTTTCGCTGATCCGCCCCGCGATGAATAATTGCTTTTTTGTCATAAGCTTAAATAACTCATTAATTTCGATTTTACTATTATTAAATGGAGTGTTAAGAGTTAGATTGTCATTTGAACAAGGCAGCGGCCCGATTACAATATCGGACAAAGTCACCGCCTCATCGAGTGATGCTGATTCTTCCAAGCCTTTGTCAAACCCGGCCGAATTGAAGCCATATATTGTTACGTTATTCCCGCCTGATAAAATTGCAGATGCCAGTTTGATGCTTCTCAGGTCGCCCCCGATAACCGCGAAGTTCTTGTTTTTCACAGTCTATGTACCTCCCAAAGGGAGCAAAAAGGGCTTCATCAGTCTTGTGCCCATGCCTGATACATAATATGTGGAATATTATTATATAGTGTTTGTACAAATCATGAAAAAGGTTCGAAATCGCAGCCTATCCTTCCGATAGCAGCGAATCCGGCTTTGTCGAAATCAAATACCTTTTCTATCACTCTTGACATATCGTCAGGATTGACTGCGTCGATTTTCGACAGCACTTCCTCCGGCGTCAGTATATACCCGAGGAGAAGCTCGGATTTTCCAATGGAATTCATCCGGTTTCCTGTGCCTTCAAGCCCCAGAATAAAATTGCCTTTAAGCTGTTCTTTAGATTTGCCCAGATCTTCCAGATCAATGCCTTTATCCTTGAAATCCTCAATTTCATCAATGATGATTTTTATGACTTTTGCAAGGTTATCAGGTTTCATACCCGCATATACTGTGAACAGACCCGCATTCTTATACGAAGAAGGGAATGTATAAACCGAGTAGACCAAGCCCTTTTGCTCCCTGATCTTCTGGAACAGACGCGAGCTCATCCCCCCGCCAAGTATGTTATTAGCTATCAACAGAGGGTAAATATCGTCGTTGCCATGTTCGATACTTTCAAAACCAATGCAGATATTTACCTGCTCGGTGTCTTTCTCTCTAATCATGATGCCATTCTTAAAATCCGGGACATCAAAGATTGTTGATTTTGCATCCTCGACAGTCCAACCGCCGAAATGTTTATGAATGACGTCTAAAATCATTGATTCGTCAAAACTACCTGCTACGGCTATTACTAGATTACATGGATTGAAGTGTGAAGAAAAATATTCCTTGATGTCTTTTTTATCAAGGGCATCAAGCCCTTCTTTCGTCCCGAGGATAGGATATCCGAGCGAATTGGTCTTCCATACGGCAGAATAAAGCATATCATGAACAAGATCTTCCGGATCGTCCTCATGCATGTTTATTTCTTCGCACACTACGCTCTTTTCAACGGCTATGTCCTTCTTTGAAAACCGTGAATTGAAAATCATATCTGCGAGTAATTCGACGGCAATCTCCAGATGTTCATCAAGCGTGCGGGTGTATATGCATGTGCATTCCTTACCGGTGAAGCCATTGAGCTGTCCGCCGATATTATCTATTACAGCGGCGATTTCCTTAGCCGTCCTTGTCTTTGTTCCCTTGAAAAGCATGTGCTCAATGAAATGTGAAATGCCATTGTTTGCACTGCGCTCATTGCGCGAACCGGAAGATATCCATAGCCCGAAAGCGACTGACCTCATATAAGGGATATGTTCGTATACAACCCTGATACCATTGTCAAGTTTTTTCCTGACAAACATAGAACATCACTCTTCCATCGCATCTTTCCTGGAAAGGTTCACACGTCCCTGCCTGTCTATTTCAGAAACCTTCACCAGCACTTCGTCCCCGATATTCACGACATCTTCGACCTTTGCGACTCTCTTTTTATCCAGCTTGGATATATGCACAAGGCCTTCCTTCCCAGGCATGAATTCGACAAATGCGCCAAAAGACATTATCCTTGTGACTTTTCCTGTGAATACCTGACCGGGCTGCACATCCTTGCCTATACCCTCGATTATCTTAATTGCTTTCAAGCCGGATTCCTCATCGACAGCCGCTACAAATACTTTACCATCATCTTCAATATCGATTTTAGCTCCGGTTTCGGCAATTATTCGGTTGATCATCTTTCCGCCGGGGCCAATCACATCCCTGATCTTGTCTGTATCGATCATGGTTGTGAATATCTTGGGCGCATAAACCGATAACTCTTTTCTTGATTGTGGTATCGCTTTGAGTATCACGTTGTCAATTATCTCAGCACGGCCTTTACGCGTGAGTTCCAAAGCATCTTTGATGATTGCGTAAGAAAGCCCGTCCACCTTTATATCCATCTGTACGGCTGTGATGCCGTTCTTTGTACCTGCTACCTTAAAATCCATATCGCCGAAAAAGTCTTCAATCCCTTGTATGTCCATAAATGTAACATATCTTTCGGGGTTATTCTCATCTATCACAAGACCGGCGGAGATTCCGGCCACCGGGCTCTTTATGGGAACTCCGGCGTCCATGAGTGCCAAAGTGCTTGCACATACGCTTCCTTGCGAAGTGGAACCGTTTGACATAAGCACTTCCGATACAAGCCTGATCGCGTATGGGAAATCGTCCTCATTTGGAATTACAGGTTCAAGCGCTCTCTCGGCAAGGGCGCCATGCCCGATTTCCCTTCTTCCCGGACCCCGCGCCGTTTTGGCTTCACCAACGCTGTATCCGGGGAAATTATAGTGGTGCATATACCGTTTCTCGTCTTCAAGATCAACACCGTCAAGCATCTGCACTTCCCCAAGGGCTCCCAGCGTCACTGCCGTCAATACCTGCGTTTCACCTCTCTGATAAAAACCTGAACCATGGGTCCTTGGAAGTATGCCGGTATCGGCAATCATAGGCCTGATCTCTTCAAAACCGCGGCCATCTACCCTTTTATGCTCTTCAAGGATATTCCTGCGTACTATTTTCTTCTGTATTTGATATATGGCTTCGGCAATAGAGTTCTTTCTGTCAGGAAATATTTCCGCAAAGTGCGTTTGTATTTCATCGGAGAGCGCTGCTATCGCATCCTCGCGCTGTTGCTTATCTTTCGACATGATAGCCTTCTCGATCCTGTCGGATGCATATTCGCAGACCGAATCATAGACATCTTCCGGCACACCAAACGATTGATATTCGAATTTGGGTTTGCCGACCTGTCTGACGATATCATTTATGAATGAGGTTATCTTCTTAATCTCCGAATGGCCTTGTTCGATCGATCTCAAAAGGATATCCTCGGATATCTCCTCTGCCCCTGCCTCTATCATAGTGATTTTATCGGCAGTACCGGCGAGCGTAACATACATTATGCTCTTTTCTCTTTGTGAAGCTGTCGGGTTTATGATAATCTCTCCGTCGACATATCCTATGATCACTCCGCCTATAGGGCCGTTGAACGGCACGTCGGAGATGCATATCGCCGCGGATGCGCCGATCATGGCGGTTATTTCGGGCGAATTATCCTGATCAACCGACAAAACGGTATTGATCACCGCAACATCATTATGCATATCTTTAGGAAATAAAGGCCTGATAGGCCTGTCGATCACCCTTGAAGTAAGTACGGCTTTTTCTGAGGGTTTACCTTCCCGTTTTATAAAACCGCCGGGAATTTTGCCTACTGCATACAACCTCTCCTCATAGTCAACGCTTAACGGGAAATAATCTATTTCTTCGCGAGGTTTTGAAGACGCTGTTGCTGTTGAAAGTATCACAGTATCCCCATATCTCGTAAGCACAGCTCCATTGGCAAGCTGAGCCATCCTGCCGGTTTCGATCGTAAGCTGACGCCCGGCCAGCTCCATACTGAATATCTTTTGCACAAATAATCCTCCCAGACTATATAATAAGCAAAATGAGCGGCTTTTAACCGCTCATGCAATTCTTTTACTTTCTAAGGTTCAATTTCTCGATTATGGTACGGTACCTTTCGATATTATTATCCTGAAGATAATTAAGCAGTCCCCTTCTTTGGCCTACCATTTTGAGCAAGCCTCGTCTCGAATGGTGATCCTTCTTATGGAGCTTGAGGTGCTCATTCAAATGATTGATCCTTTCGGTAAGGATGGCTATCTGGACTTCAGGCGAACCGGTATCCTTCTCGTGCAGCCGGTACGTACCGATTATCTCGCTCTTCTTTTCTTTGAACATAAAAAAACCTCCTGATTACTATAATCGCCAAATGCATGGTAGATGGCCGGAGTATCCAAAAACCGCGCAAAATGGTTCAGACAAGAATGTATTCTAACACACCGCGCCATAAAAGTAAAGAAAAACAAAAGACTAAAACTATGTAACAATAAATATATCACATGAATATTATGTTAACATAACGAGTTTACCGAGGTACACTAAGCTATGAATATCACAGGAATCAATAAAATATTTCCATGTGTGAACTATCCCGGTACGAATTGGGCGATGCCAGACCTTGCAAGCGCATATATCCCATTTCAATACCTATGCACTTTGTATGCGCCGAAAGAAGGATTGAAGCAAGGGACAATATTCCCCGAATTGGACAAACCCTATGGCAGCGAACCTGAATATACCGTTGATGCATGAAAGGAGTCAACAATATTATGAATGCTGATGTGACTATTGAAGATGTAATGGCTGCGGAATTTTCCGTAATTGATATGAATCTATATCTCGACACGCATCCATGTGATGCAAAGGGTTTGATGCAGTTCGCCAATTATGTTAAGAATGCGTATCTCGTACGCACTGCCTATGAACGAGCCTGCGGCCGCCCTCTTACTGCTGCGAGCGCCGGAGGATGCCCATGGCAATGGGTTTTGACACCGTGGCCCTGGGAACGGCAATGTTAAAAGAGAGTATTATGATTTTTGTATTTATGGAGGTTAAATCATATTATGTGGATTTATGAAAAAAAGCTGGAGTACCCGGTGAAAATAAAGACCTGCAACCCTAAAATGGCCAAATATGTCATCACCCAATACGGCGGACCTGATGGGGAGCTCGCAGCATCGCTCAGGTATTTGAGCCAGAGATATTCGATGCCCGTCGAAGAGGCGCGCGCCGCATTGAACGATATAGGGACCGAGGAACTCGCGCATTTTGAAATGGTCGGTTCGATGGTCTATCAGCTGGTAAAAGGCGTACCCGCCAAGGTGCTGGAAAAGGAAGGTCTGGGAGCTTACTACTCCGATCATGATCATGCGGTATATCCAAACAGCGCTGCGGGCGTCCCGTTTACGGCCGCATGCATTCAATCGAAAGGTGATCCGGTGGCCGATCTTGTCGAGGACCTCGCTGCTGAACAGAAAGCCAGGGCAACTTACGAGAATCTCATAAAGCTTGCAGACGACCCGGATGTCATAGATCCTCTGAGATTCCTGCGGGAGCGCGAAGTCGTCCACTTCCAGAGATTTGGCGAGGCGCTGCGGATCGTTCAGGACAGACTCGGTCAAAAGAAGTTTTATGTCCAGAAGCCCGATCTCAGGACTTCCCTTTAAGATTTTGCTGGACAATTTCTATGATTTTCTCTATAAATCTGCTGATCAGCGGCAAGTTCCAGCGCATTGCCGCTTGCAGCAGGTAAATCGCGAGTGCGCCGAGCAATGTGAAACCTATTGCGATACCGAATCCTCTCGCAAGCCCACCGATGAAATTTGCAAACAGCATTTTCTTCGGATGCTCCAGATAATAGATATATTCCGCGATTTTGAGCTTTTCCAGTCTCAATGACAGTTTGTCCAATTTTTTACTTATTGCTTTTAATATCGAAAACATATTAATATATTTATGTTAAACGCGATAATTATTCACAGGCATCATATTTCTATATATCGGAGGTTGGTATAGGATGGGTATTCATGCTGATATTGGTGTTTTTGGAGGGTCGGGTTTTTATTCTTTTCTGGAAAATGTTGAAAGTCATGAGATTATCACTCCCTACGGCAAACCGAGCGACAGCGTTTCAATCGCCGAACTGTCCGGCAGAAGAGTGGCTTTCATCCCCCGTCATGGGAGGAATCACAATCTGCCGCCGCACATGATACCCTACACGGCGAATCTATACGCTATGAAGATGCTCGGAGTCAAACGCATCATTGCGCCTACGGCTTCAGGCAGCCTTCAGCCGCATATCAGGCCCGGTGATTTCGTGGTATGCGATCAATTCATAGACAGGACATGGGGCAGAAAAGACACCTTCCATGACGGGCCTGAAACTATTCATACAAGCGCCGCCAAACCATATTGCAGCGAGCTGCGGGCATTGTCGGCCGAATGCGGCAGGGAGCTCGGTATAACGATGCATGAAAAAGGTACCGTGGTGGTCATACAAGGCCCACGTTTTTCTACTACTTCCGAAAGCCGCTGGTTCAGCAGGATGGGATGGGAAGTTATAAATATGACCCAGTACCCCGAGTGTTATCTTGCTCTCGAACTCGGCATCTGTTATGCCAATATCTCACTCGTCACCGATTATGACGCAGGTCTTGATGGGCAGGAAAATGTGCAGCCGGTTACGCATGAAGAAGTGATAAGGGTATTTGAGGGAAATAACGAGAAACTCAAAAAGCTGTTATTCCGCATAATAGAGAGAATTGATACCAAAGCTGCATGCAGTAGTTGCAAGCATAGTTGACAGGAATACCCGCATCAATGATCTCGCAGCACCGAATCCAACGCTTTCATGACAAGAGATTTGTCTTCGATGAAGAGTTGTTCTGTCTTGCCTATAGCCAACGGGACAATGAATTTGATTTTGCCTCCGGCTGATTTTTTATCAAATCGCATCTTCCTGTAAATTGACGGTGCGTTCATACCGTATACATCAGCAGGTAACCCGATTTTCATAAGCAAGGAGCGTACTCGCGAAAGATCCTCCATGACAGGATTACCGAGTTCATTCGAAAGGCTGAGTGCGGCCAGCATGCCGACAGCCACGCATTCGCCATGGGAATACCTATATCCTGACGCGCTTTCTACGGCGTGCCCGAATGTATGTCCCAGGTTCAACAGCGCTCTGACGCCTGTCTCCTCCCTTTCATCCTTCTCTACAATCTCCGCTTTGATCTTGCAGTTCCACAAAAGCGCCTTTTTTAATAGAGGCGGATTCATATTGATTATTGATTCGATATTATCCTCGATAAAATCAAAAAAGGTTGCATCGTAAATCAACGCATGTTTGACCATCTCAGCCATACCTGACCTGAATTCGTGCGCGGGTAGCGTTTTAAGCGCGTTAACATTGATATATACGGATTGAGGCTGATAAAACGAACCGATCAGGTTTTTTACCGCTTTGTAATCAACGCCGGTCTTTCCGCCCACACTACTATCAACCTGTGCAAGTAAGGAGGTTGGCAGCTGAAAATACCTGATGCCCCTGAGAAAGGTTGAAGCGGCAAATCCAGCCATATCCCCCACCACACCTCCGCCGAATGCGAGAATTGCGGACTTCCTGTCGATATGCCTTGATAATAGTGCGGAATATATTTTATTTATGGTTTTTAGGTTCTTATTTATTTCGCCGGGATCCAGCACAATTGCAAAATGAACTATTTCGGATGCAGACAAAACATTTCTCAAATTTCCAAGTTGATGGGCGGCAACATTTTTATCTGTAACAATAGCGACAGATCCTTCTGTACCTGTGATTCGAATATGCTTCGGCAGATTTTCGTAGTCATCTTCAATGTATATCGGGTATGCTTTCCCCGGTATGTTTACATTAAGTTTCAATCCGGCGCACCCCCAGCGTCACTCCTTCTCCGTTAATATCCCATTGCCTGCTGTAGGCGCCGCTTGGCGGCAATGTCTCGGCAATGCTGTCGGCAAGGGTTTCCGCAGAAATCTCTTTTATGTTTCTGGCAATTACACCCGCTATCTTTTCATTGCCGGCATAGGATAATATTATATGGTCAAGCACCTCAAATCCGGCTTCTTTCCTCATAGTCTGAACCTTGCTTATGATTTCGCGTACAAAGCCTTCTTCAATAAGTGCTTCATTAAGATTCGTATCCAGAATCACAGTAATGCCTTTATCTGATTCTGAAACATAGCCTGTTTTTTGAGCTTCTTCAATCAACAGATCTGATTCGTTCAACTCAACGGTCTGCCCACCCGCCGAAAAGACCAGCGGTTTTCCTTCTTTCAGTGTCGTATATGCTTTTGCTCCATCCAAACGCGCCAGCTCATCTGAAATCGCTGGCACTATCCGGCCATATTTTGGTCCTACTGTCTTAAGCTGCGGCTTGAAGCGGTAATCTTTGAAGCCATCTATTCCCGATGTGAAAATCATATGTTTGAGGTTGAGTTCATCAGTAACAATGGATTCGCATCGGCCGTCTGTTTTAAAAGGGGCTTTGACATACATCGCATTTACAGGCTGCCTGTTTTTGATATTCGCCTTGTTCCTGCATGCCCTTCCGAGCGTTACTATCTTCATGATATTATCCATATCATATTCAAGCTTCTCATCCATGAAAGAATTGTCCCATTCCGGGAAATCTGCAAGATGAACGCTTTCTGGTGCATCCGGCGATATCCCGGCAACAAGATTGATATATAACTCCTCGGCCATGAACGGCATAAATGGAGCAATCAGCTTTGCCATGCCGACAAGTACTGCATATAGAGTCATATAAGCGTTTATCTTGTCCTGAGGCATCCCGCCCTGCCAGAACCTTTCTCTGCTGCGCCTCACATACCAGTTGCTCAGTTCGTCTGTGAAATCCTGTATCAACCTTGCAGGTTCTGTTACGGAATAATCAGCAAGGTATCCGTCGACATCCCTGATCAGGCTGTGCAGCCTTGACAGTATCCATTTATCAAGGATCTGAAGTTTATGATATTCAAGCTTGTATTCAGCAGGATTGAATTTATCGATATTTGAATACAGGACGAAAAATGCATATGTATTCCACAATGTCCCCATGAATTTACGCTGTACTTCGTTGACCGCATCTTCATAAAACCTGCTTGGAAGCCACGGCGAGCTGCCTGAATAGAAATACCAGCGTACGGCGTCTGCCCCCTGTTTATCCAGGACTGTCCATGGATCGATGACATTGCCCTTGTGCTTGCTCATCTTTTGGCCATCCTTATCCTGGACATGCCCGATGACAATGCAGTTCATATAAGACGGGCCCTCGAACAGTATCGTTGAAATTGCATGTAAAGTATAGAACCATCCCCGCGTCTGGTCTATTGCCTCACTGATGAAGTCAGCGGGGAAATTCTCATCAAATATCTCCTTATTTTCAAAAGGGTAATGCCATTGGGCAAAAGGCATCGAACCCGAATCAAACCAGCAATCGATGACTTCCGGTACTCTCATCATCTTTCCTTCGACACACTTGGGACAATTGAGCAATACCCTGTCGATATACGGCTTATGCAGTTCGATATCATCAGCAACATCAACACCCATTTTTTTCAGTTCATCTATGCCGCCGATCATATGCCTGTGCCCGCACTGGCATTCCCAGATCGGTAACGGCGTACCCCAGTAGCGTTCACGGCTCAAACCCCAATCAACGACATTCTCGAGGAAATTACCGAATCTGCCTTCTTTTATGTTCTCAGGAAGCCAGTTAATTTTTTGATTATATTTAAGAAGTTGTTCACGCAATTCAGTCATTTTAATGAACCACGTATCCCTCGCATAGTATAGGAGGGGCGTGTCGCACCTCCAACAGAAAGGATACGAGTGCTCGTAATCGACCTTTTTAAAAACCAGTCCGCTGTGCTCGAGACGCTTAATTATCTCCGGATCGGCATCCTTTACGAATATGCCTTTCCATGGCTCTGCAGCATCGATGAACCGTCCTTGTTCATCTACCATCTGGACGAAAGGCAAATTATTCTCCCTGCCAACGCGCGAGTCGTCTTCACCGAAAGCCGGGGCCGTATGGACTATGCCTGTACCTTCCGTCAGCGTTACGAAATTCCCGGGAGTAATATAATAAGCTTTGCCTTCAGGTTTTGCAAAGTCGAATAAAGGTTCGTACTCCATCCCAAGCAGCTTTTTACCGGGAAACGTACCAATAATGGCGCCTCCGGTGACAGCCTCAACCAATGCTTCGGCAAGTATGAACTCCTCATCGCCGCATCTGACCCTCGCGTATTTCTCATCAGGATTTATCGTGAGCGATACATTGGAGGGCAAGGTCCACGGGGTAGTGGTCCACGCAAGAAAATATACCTTGTCTTCGCCTTTGAGCCTGAATTTGACATATATTGAAGGTTCTTTAACGTCCTTATATCCCTGGGCTACTTCATGACTAGACAGAGCGGTGCCGCATCGCGGGCAATAAGGAACGACCTTGTGACCTTTGTAAATCAGCCCTTTGTCCCAGATCTGTCTAAGCGCCCACCAGACAGATTCAATATAGCTATTTTGATAAGTCACGTAAGGATTATCCATATCAGCCCAGAATCCAACACGTTCACTCATCTTCCGCCACTCATTTTCGTAGCGCCATACACTCTCCTTGCATTTCTTTATAAATGGTTCGACTCCGAACTTCTCGATCTCAGGTTTGCCATTTATACCCAGATCTTTTTCGACTTCAAGTTCAACAGGAAGGCCATGGGTATCCCAACCTGCTTTTCTGAGAACCTTGAATCCTTTCATGGTTTTGTAGCGCGGTATTATATCCTTGATCGCCCTTGTGATGATATGTCCTATATGCGGTTTTCCGTTCGCTGTCGGCGGACCATCGTAAAATGTGAAGGCCGGGTGCCCTTCCCTGATCTTGATACTCTTTCTGAATACATCTTTCTCTTTCCAGTACTCGAGTATTTTCTTCTCTCGCGAAGCGAAATCAAGACTTGTCGATACTTTGCTAAACATATTCTCCTTACGATTCCTCAAATATCTGTCTTATTACTTCAAGTTGGGATTGCAGCAGCGTTTCAGCCTTTGTTTTAAAGACCTGCAGCCTCTTTCGCATGTCTTCATATTCAAATTTTATTCTGATCACTTCCTGGTTTGCAGTGTTCAATATCTGCTGCGCACGCACTTCGGCTTCTTTAATGATATTATCAGCCTTTTCATATGCGTTCTTTCTTATTTCTTCACTTGTCTGCTGGGCAACTACAAGCGTATTTTGCAGCGATTCTTCCATTATCTTGTAATTCTGAAGGCTTTCATTAAGTAATGCCAGTTTGTCTTTGAGATCCAGATTCTCCTTGATATAAGCCGAGTAATCCTCGATGACACGGTCAAGTACCTCGTTCACCTGGTCTTCGCCATATCCCATGAACATTTTTTTAAAAACCAGATTCTGCAAGTCGTTCGGCGTATAATTCATATCAGGCCACCCCGTATCTAGTAATATTTCCTCATAGTGTAAATAAAAACTTCATCAGCAGATTACGTACGATACCTATTAGAATAAAAGCCACAACCGGCGAAAAATCAAACATCATATTCTTGCCGAATGCCGATTTGCTGATGATGTTCCGCACAGGTACAAGAATCGGATCGGTCACCTGGTAGAGAAGAAGTATCAGCCTGTTATTCCTTGGTACCGGCAACCATGAGATAATGACCCTCGCAAGTATGGCATACTCGATGACAGCTAATAAAATATCTATGGTCTTATATATCGTAACCTGCATTTATACCCTCTTAATTATCTATGCCTTTCATTTCATCCAGGGAAACATGCCCTTTGCTTTTAATTCTTCCCTGCAATCCCCTAAAAGATCGACATTGCTTGGAGCTATAATGAAAATCGCATTGGAGACTTTTTGTATACTACCGTCAAGCGCGTATATGGAACCGCTTAAAAAATCCACTATCCTTTGGGCAATATCCTTTTCAATGGTTTCGAGATTAACTATGACCGGTTTCTTGCTCTTGAGATGGTCACAGACATCTCTTGCCTCTTCAAAACTCCCGGGTTGCATAATAACAACCTTGAATTGGTTGTTGGCATTGAAATTCACAATCTTACCCTGACGTCTCTTTGATAAGGCATTCCCATCATGATTATCCGGCTTAACGAGCACATGCCTGTCATCATTTGCCTTATCTGCCGATTCATCTTCTTCGATCTCCCATCCGACAAGATTCAGCACTTTATCGAACAGCTTTGCCATGGTATTACCTCCTGATTCTTCATTTGTTTATTATCCAAGAAGCCGTATATCCACTTGTCATTTACGATTTCCAAAAATCGCGGTACCGATTCTTACCATATTCGATCCCTCTTCCACGGCAACCGCAAAATCGCCGCTCATGCCCATGGAAAGGTAATCCATACTAATATTATCAATGTTTTGATTTCGCATGTCAATAAATATTTTCCGTAATCCGGCAAATACAGGCCTTACGTTCTCCGGGTCGGAAGTATATGGAGCTATGGTCATCAGCCCTCTGATTTTTATGTTTGGCATGCGGCATATCTTACGTGCCAAATCAAACACATCCGTGTCCATTATTCCGAATTTACCGCGCTCCATGGAGATATTGACCTGAATAAGGGCGTCTAGCACGATGCCTGATTTTGTGGCTTCCTTATCCAATTCGGCTGCCAGATGCAGACTATCGACAGAGTGAACCATATCCACCCTGCCCGGTGCGAATCTGGCCTTATTTGTCTGCAAATGCCCTATCATATGCCAATTGCATGATTTACCGATGATTTCGTATTTTGTGCAAAGCTCCTGCATCCTGTTTTCACCGATATCTGTAATGCCATTGTCGATTGCTTCCATTATAATGTCCGCCGTCAGCGTTTTAGTAACGGCTATGAGCTTAATACCGGCAGGATCCCTGCCTGTCTTTTCAGCCGAAATACATATCTGCTTTCTGATAAGCCCGATATTTTTACCTATGATGCTCATTATTCGACTACCTGGCCTTCTTTTATATTCTTAGGATTGATTATATATGTGTCATACAAGGCGACGTTTCCAGTGGCGGCATTACCATTGGATCCTTTGATTATCGCCCATTTGTCGGTACATGATATGATCTCGACGCCCTTTAAAACCGCAGCGCTGTTTCTCACGAGCATGATCGAAGCTTCGCTTTCCTTCCCGGTATTCCTGATAAGGCTCTTTAACGGCACCTTTAAGCCTTCATGGCGATTTTTGATAATATCTGCGTTGACAAACCTCAAATTCGATAGCTCGCCTGAATATCTGTTGATTGCAATGGAAACCGTCCTCCGGTGGCCTTTTATATCAGAAATATGATTTATTGTACCTTGGGTAACTACTCCTATATCGTTTATCCTCACCTGCCTGATTTTGTCCCCTTCTGACAGATAATTCAAATTTTCCGGCCCTGTAATAAATACAAGGAATGTTTGATAACCTTCGATCAGCTTTGCATATGGTTGGCCTGCAATAAGGCTGTTCTTCTCCTTTGCCATGCTATTTCCCGTCTTTGCAGATCTGAAGATGACATCGATGTCATCCGGGTCTGCCTTGCAGATATATTCAGGCGGGAGCTTTTCCTCAAATCCGTCGATAGTAAATGATACAAAGCCGGCGGTATCGGATCTTATATCTTTTGTTTCTGCAGCAATTTTGCTGTTGATCCTTTCCTTTTCCTTTTTCAGATCCGCGATATATGTATCGCCATTGCCGTAATCGCCCGAAATCTCGGCTCTTTTCGCCATCAATCCATCGATATCGGTCTTAATTTGGCCGGTACCTGTAAGATTGCCGGAATTGACCATCACTGCAAGGTTCTTGACCTTACCGGCAATACTCTGATCCAGCTTCAGCAAATCGCCGCTGAAAAACTCTTTGTTATCCCCTTTTTGTTTTAGTGCGCCCAATAATTTCAAATTTAGAGCAGCCAGTTGATCAAGCAGCTTTTTTGAAGAATCGCCTATTACGACAGCTATCTTCCCGTTTGCGGCAATCCGTTCCCCCTCGGTCACATATGGCGCGATAGTCCCATTGAAAGGTGATATGAGGACACGCTCGGTCCGGAAAAGGCACGCCTCTACATTAATAGAATCCTCAATCACTCCAATTCTGATGGTATCAGTGGAAATATCCTGACCTGTCACCCAATGAAGAAATGATGGAATATACAGGCATATGAAAATGATTATCAACAAAGATCTTAATCTATACATTGTCTTCGACCGCATCAGATTTTTACCAGCCCTTTATCCAACATGGATTGCAGTGCCGTCATTATCCCTATCCTTATGCCTTCATATACCATCCCGCCTTGCAGGTAAGCAATATAAGGCGGTTTCAAAGGAGCGTCAATACTGAGTTCTATGGATGAACCCTGTACAAAGCTTCCTGAAGCCATTATCACATCAGAATCATAGCCTGGCATGCTCCATGGCTGCGGGACAACAAACGAGTCTACCGGGGAACCCTTCTGTATACCCTGGCAGAAAGCCACCAATGGCTCTGGCGCTCCAAATTTTATTGCCTGTATGATATCGTGCCTTTCATCTTCAGGCTGCGGAGATACTTCAAACCCGAAACGATTCATTATCGATGCGCAGAATATTGCCCCTTTCAGGCTTTCCGACACAATATGAGGCGACATGAAAAGTCCCTGGAACATATGCCTGTTTTGACCCAACGACGGGCCTACCTTGTCGGCAAGACCAGGGGATGTCAGCCTGCATGCGGCATTGATGACATATCTCCTGGCGCCTGCGATATATCCGCCTGCCTGGGCGATACCGCCTCCCGGATTTTTTATCAGTGATCCTGCGACGATATCAGCCCCTGATTCAATAGGTTCTACAGTTTCTACAAATTCCCCATAACAATTATCAACAAGAATTATTATATCCTTACTGAGCTCTCTGATATAACTGATAACCTTTCTTATGGATTCGCAGGAAACCGGTTTCCTCCAGGAATATCCGCGGGAACGCTGGATGAAGATCATGCGTGTCTTTAGATTAATAGAGTTTTTTATGGATTCATAATCGAAGTCATTGTACAGGTTTAATTCCGTCTGACTGAAAGTGATCCCGAAATCAAGCAGGGAACCAGCTCCATACCCCCTTAACCCTATCACTTCCTCAAGCGTTTCATACGGTTTTCCGGTTATTGAAAGCAACTCATCACCCGGCCTTAAATTACCGAACATGGCGAGGGATATCGCATGGGTGCCCGCAATTATCTGATGCCTCACAAGCGCAGATTCTGAACTGAAAATATTTGCATAAACCGAATCCAGTACCTCCCTGCCCCTATCGCCATAACCGTAGCCTGAACTGCCGCAGAAATGGGTCTCACTGAGCCCGCATCGCTGCATGGCATTGATTACTTTAAGCTGGTTGTAACTTCTGATTTTATCGACCGTTTTGAATAGAAAGCAAATATCGCTGTCGACTTTTTCGGAAATATTCACAATCCTTTCGTCAATATGAAATTGATCCTTTATAATGTCTGTGCAACGCAAACCGTATCTCCTCTTTAGTACTGATATATTTAGGATGCATTCAATTCAAGTCTGAGTTTATCGGCAACCATTGCGATGAATTCAGAATTGGTGGGCTTTCCTTTACCGACGCTTATGGTATAACCGAAAATCTGATCCAGAGTCTCTATCTGTCCTCTGCTCCATGCAACCTCGATAGCATGCCTTATGGCACGTTCGACCCTGCTCGGAGTAGTGCTGTATTCACGTGCGATCGTCGGATAAAGCTCTTTTGTAACCGAATTAATAATTTCGATATTTTTGACCGCCATCGTTATGGCGTCCCTTAAATACTGATATCCTTTTATATGCGCAGGTACGCCCACATCATGCATTATATTGGTTATTTCAAATTGGAGGTTTTTTATAGGCGCTCTCAAATGATGCACCTTTTTATCTTCAGTTGGAATGTCTGATTTGATTGCCGGTATCCTGCCGGATTCCTTGAGCTGACGGATCCTGGATACGAGAATGTCCATGTCGAAAGGCTTTACTATGTAATATTCCGCGCCCAAAGACAGAGCTTTTTGAGTGATTCGGTCCTGCCCTACCGCAGATAAAATTATAAATTGCGGTTTGTTTTTCAGCCCAAGTGCGTTCATGCGTTCAAGCACTCCAAGACCATCCAGATGCGGCATTATAATATCCAGGATGGTGATATCGGGATTCAGCTGCGTAATCATATCAAATGCCTCAATACCGTCCCTCGCAATTCCAATTACTTCGATATCATCCTGGTTTGTAAGGTATTCGCCCAGAATTTCACCAAATTCGCGGTTGTCGTCGGCTACCAGAACCTGTATTTTCCGGTTCATTGTGATATTCCCCTTTCGGCAATTAATATTATCAATATAATCAAATTTATCAATATACTAATTATATTTATTGCCAGCATTTACTTCAATAGACTTGTGAAATAATATGGACTTATTTATTTATTTATGCTGATTCTTTGATTGAATTGCTGTAGTTGTTGATTCTATCCAAGTGTTTTAACATGTTTTCGATGAAGACCCCATATCCTTTTGTCGGATCATTAATCAAAACATGGGTTACGGCGCCGATTATCCTGCCATTCTGAATGATAGGGCTTCCTGACATGCCCTGTACTATCCCTCCCGTTAAATCAAGCAGATTCAGGTCTGTTATCTTAATGACCATACCTTTGGTACCGCTTGAATCCTGCTGTAATATCCGGGTAATCTCTATAGAAAATTCTTTTATGCTATTGCCATTGACATTAGCCATTATGCTTGCAGGTCCTGTTTTTGCATCGGCTTTCACACCGATAGGATATGACCTTCCTCCCAGCTTTGCCGACGACCCGGGATACAGAATGCCAAATATACCATGCGGGGTATTTTCCAGCAACTCTCCGAGACTGTAGCTCTCATCAAGCAGCAGACCTTTTAATTCTCCGGGATATCCCTGCTTGCCCTTTTTCACGGCGAGAATGCTCGATTCTATGATTTCACCGGATCCCACAGGCATTAAGGATCCCGTATCAATATCCGTTATACCATGCCCAAGTGCGCCAAAATACCCTGTCACAGGATCATAAAAGGTCAGCGTGCCTATTCCGGCAGTATTCTCCCGCACCCATAATCCTATATGATACTTATTATCATCCATACCTTTCACTGGCGCTACATCAGCATAATGACTGCCGCTTCCGTTTCTGAATTTTATTCTGATATTCTTACCCTCGCTGTCTTGCACCAATGCTATAAGATCCTCTGTGCAGGAAGGAACTTTTCCGTTGATCTCGGTAATTAGATCCCCGGGTTTTATACCGGCATCCTTTATCGGCAATATCTTTTTATTTCCGTCTGTTTCCACATAAGACATACCCACAACCATTATGCCGTCAACTTTTAGCTTAACTCCGACAGTGTTGCCGCAAGCTGTAATAGTTCTGTTATCCACAACCGAAATGTTAATGCTCTGCAGCGGCAATAAACCGAATATTCTCAAATTGATCTTATGATTTCCGTTTTGTGCTGATTTGAATGTAACAGGTGAAGCGAGATTGAGTATACTGGTGACGGAATTGTTTTGATTCAATCCATTTGCAATATTGATGGCGCCTCCGCCGTCGATCGAAACCTTTACTATAAAAGGCATATTAAAATTATAGACATATTCTTTTCCATTTATCAGAGTTAATTCACCAGGTATTGAAATCACAGCTTTCAGATAAAGAATGGAGAATAAGGCAAAGAGAAGCAGGACGCTAAACAAAACACCCCTGAATATTAAATGATATTTACTAAATTTAGGTTTTTCATTATTATGCATTATTTCTCTCCAAAGCCAAATATGAAAGCTTGCTTCCGCACTGCCTACAATTTAACCTTTTGAAGAAATAATTATTCAGTCAATTTATTACACTTTGGAATGTTTGAAACACCTGGCTTTACTTAACATTTCCTCCGAATGCTTCAAGGTGATCTCGGAAATATTTGCTCCATCAAGCAGTCTTGCTATCTCTGTTATTGCTTCGTTATCATTGAGTTTTTTTACTTTGGTTTTCGTAATGTCATTTTCGATATATTTTTCTACAAAAAAATGATCATCTGCCATACATGCTATCTGAGGAAGGTGCGTAACACAAATGACCTGATGGTTCTTGGCGACGTCCGACAATTTTTCACCGACTTTGCCCGAGGCTCTTCCGCCTATGCCATTGTCTATCTCGTCAAATATCATGGTCGGTATGTTATCCACATCGGCTAAGATTTTCTTAATTGCCAGCATGACTCTGGATATCTCCCCTCCGGATGCTATCCTTCCGAGCGGCCGCGGCATTTCGCCTTTATTAGTGGATATCAGGAATTCTATTGAATCAAGCCCGTTTTGATGAAACATCCTTCCTGAATCGGTATTTACAGGTGTGTCGGTGAAAATTATCCGTACGGTGAATTTAGTATTATTCATATCCAATTCCTCGAGTTCTCCGGTTATCCTTGTCTGGAGTATTTCCGAAGCTATGCGCCTTTTTTCATGCATTTGACGCGATAACCCGAGCAATTCCGATTCGATGCTTCTGATGTGAGACTCAAGTCCCCGCGCATTCTCGTCCGCCCTGGTAAGCCTGTCCAAATCTGCTTGTGCTTTACTGCAATATTCTAGAACTTCTTCAATGCCGGAGCCATATTTCCTTTTTAATTTGTGTATAAGGTCAAGCCGTTCCTCCAATTCGTTCAACATGCCCGGATCGTATTCCATGCCGTCTTTAGCTTGTCTTATGTCCGCTACAAGATCATCGATATCATATATGATCCCCTCAAGCGTTTTATAAAACCTGGTGAAATCGTCACTTATTCCGGAAATGGCGTTTAACTCAGTGGCAACGATTTTCAGACAATCGACTGCGGAATTATTATTCGAATATAGCCTTTCATATGCGGCATTTAAGGAATTGATTATCTTTTCATGATTTATCAGAATGGTACGCTGCCCGATCAATTCTTCATCTTCGCCGGTTTTTAGTCTTGCTTTGCCGATCTCATCCACCTGAAAGCCAAGCATGTCTATTTTTTGTTCACGTTTGGACATATCTTCGTTCAATTTATTCAAATCAGAAATGCAGCGTTTGTATTGATCCAGCTTTTCAGCATACACCTTCTTTATGGAAGCGATTTCTGTTCCTGCAAAAGCATCAACGAGATCTATGTGTCCGGATGTCTGAAGAAGCGACTGGTTTTCATGCTGCCCATGGACATCGATGATATGACCGCCAATCTGTTTAAGAAGGGAGACGGTTGCCAGCTTGCCATTGATCCGGCATATGCTCTTTCCGTTCGAATAAACCTCCCTTGAAATGATGATATTTTCCTCATTATCTATCCCATTATCGCTCAATATCTTGTCTATACACGCATTTGAAGTGAATACGGCTTCAATTACCGCTTTTTCGCGTCCTGAACGGATGATATCCCTTGATATCCTTTCACCAAGCAGAGCGCATATGGAATCAATGATAATGGATTTACCGGCGCCTGTTTCACCGGTCATGACATTGAACCCCTCGCCGAAATCCAGTATGACTTCATCGATGAGAGCTACATTCTTTATTTCAAGATGTGAAAGCATCTTATCAGAGTACTCCCTGTTTTGATATCCGGTTGAACTTCTCCGCCAGTTTTTCCGCGATTATCTCGGCCCTGCATACTATCATGATAGTATCGTCTCCGGCAATCGTACCGACTATATCGGCCCATTTCATTGAATCGACAGCAAAAGCGGCAGCTTGTGCCATACCCGGAAGCGTTCTCACTATGACGATATTATTCGCATAATCACTTGAAATAAATGATTCGGAGAATATCTTCAGCAGCTTTTCGGATATGTCGCTATCACCGTGGGAAGTTGATGAATACCTGTATTCCCCGTTTTTTGCAGCCACTTTGATTAGACGGAGTTCTTTGATGTCCCTGGATACAGTGGCCTGCGTCACTTCCACGCCTTCTTCGGCAAGCTTCGCGGCAAGATCCTCCTGTGTTTCCACATTGAATTTATCGATAATCTCCAATATTTTAGCATGTCTGTTATATTTCATTTGATCTCATCTCTTTCCGATTTCATTCCCATAATAAATCTTGCGTCTGAATATATTGAAAAAATTGTGGGATTGCAATCTGACAAATCGGATTTTCCTGTCTGAAATGGTCACTTGTATATAATCGCCGCCCCTGATATCATATCCGTCCTGACCATCTGCCACAACCATGGCTATGTGCCTGTAATCCTCATCAATTAAAGCTTTTACGGTCTTTTGGCATGAAACGACGATAGACCTCGAATACAGTATATGGGGGCATATGGGAGTAATGATCATAAGATCGGCGTCAGGTTCAACGATAGGACCGCCTGCCGACAAGGAATATCCGGTAGAACCCGTGGGGCTTGATATGATAAGGCCGTCCCCGGGAAATGTGTCTACATATGTCCCGTCTATATATGTTTTTATATGCAGGATATGAGATAGCGCGGCTCTTGAAATGACAATCTCATTCAATGCGCAATCTGTGCTTATAATCTCTCCGTTTCTGAATATCCGGGCTTCGAGCATCGTTCTGTCTTCTATTGTAAAACCGCCGGATAAGAATTGTTCAATAGCAGGATCTATCTCTTCTTTCTCCACTTCTGTAAGAAAGCCGACATTGCCTAAATTTATCCCGAGAACAGGTATATTTTTCTCGTATGAATGTCTGGCTGCTTTCAAAAAAGTGCCGTCGCCGCCAAGACTGATGATATAATCCGATTCTTGCAGAAAACGCTCCATATCGGGCATTTCCACTTGTAACCCTTCAAGCTGTGCAACACCGGCAGGTATCAGAACTTTCACATTATTCCGCACAAGACGACCAACAATTTGATTGATTGTTTCAACATACGTGCGTTTTTCACTATTTATGATAATTCCTATGTTCAATACTTACCCCCGATAATTTCTTGTACTGGAAATTATTATATATGAGTTCTTTAACGGCTTCAACTATTGAATGCACATCAAGTCCATATTTCACAAACAATTGCTGCCTGGTGCCCTGACATACGGGCACGTCGGGAAATCCGAGTATCCTTGAAGGGACTTGATTGCCCGAGATACTCAGGAGTTCCAGAACCGAACTTCCGAATCCTCCTGTCGCAGTATTATCTTCAATGGTAACCAATGCACGTGTTTTATTGACTGAATCTATTATCATTCCTGAATCGAGAGGCTTTAAAAAGCGAGGATTCATAACTTCCGCGCTTATCCCCATCGCATCAAGAATGTCTGCAGCTGCGATAGCGTTCAAAAGCATGCATCCGGCAGCAATCACCGTAACATCCGTTCCCTCCCGGATGATCGCTCCCTTCCCATATGACATTGGAAATTCCAATGATAGGTTTTTGTCCGCGGTTTCCCCCTTCGGATACCTTATCACAGCAGGACCCTTGCATTCAAATAAGGCTATTTTAAGCATTTCGGCAAGTTCCGACGAATCAGCCGGCGACATAATGGATATGGATGGTATATGGCGCAAAAAAGAGATATCGTATATGCCATGATGCGTCTCCCCGTCTTCTCCGCAATTCCCTGCCCTGTCCACGGCAAAAACGACATGAAGGCCTTGTATGGCAACATCATGTATTATCTGGTCATAAGCCCTCTGCAAGAACGTGGAATATACCGCCACGACAGGTTTCAATCCGTTTGCCGCCATTCCCGCGGCTAATGTGACCGCATGCTGCTCCGCTATTCCCACATCAAAAAACCTGTCGGGAAATGCTTTTGAAAAGGGTATCAAACCTGTTCCATGAGGCATTGCTGCAGTAATGGCCGTTATGGACATGTCCTTTCTGCCCAGCTCTTCAAGATATCTCCCTAATTCATCAGACCAGCTCGGACCGTTATTCGTTTTGAGTTCACCGGTTTCGATCTCAAAAGGTGAAATACCATGGAATTCGTCCGGTTTGGCTTCGGCATGCGGGTACCCTTTTCCTTTTTTTGTGCAAATATGTATAAGGACCGGTCCCTTCATGTGTCGCGCCCTCGATAGCACCTTAAGCAGCTCGTTGATGTCGTGGCCGTCGATAGGTCCCAGATATTCGAAACCAAGTTCCTCAAAAATCATACCGGGGATGATCAGAAATTTTATCGAGCCTTTTGCCCTGTTAAGAAGTATTGATGCTTTTTTACCAATATACGGAATATTCCCAAGAAAAATATCCAGATCCTTTTTGACCTTGTAATAAATAGGCTGAGTACGAATCCTGCTCAGGTATTTTGATATGCCGCCGACATTTTTTGCTATTGACATGCCATTGTCGTTCAGAATGACTATAAGCTTCGTTTTTGAATGACCCGCATCGTTCAACGCTTCATACGACAGACCGCCGGTCAGGGCTCCGTCGCCAACGACGGCAATTACCGAATAGTCGCTTTTTTGAAGATCGCGGGCTCTGGCTATTCCCAGAGCGGCGGAAACCGCAGTGCTGCTGTGGCCTGTACCAAAACCGTCGTGCCGGCTCTCGCTGATCTTGGGAAATCCGGAAAGGCCGTCATATTTTCTCAGGGTTTCAAACCTCTTTTTTCTGCCTGTAATGATCTTGTGCACATATGACTGGTGTCCGACATCCCATACTATCCGGTCTTCAGGAGTGGTGAACACCTTATGCAGCGCCAGTGTAAGCTCTACTATCCCAAGATTCGACGCGAGGTGGCCTCCTGTATTAGATATGTTTTCAATCAGGAAGTCCCTGATTTCAGCAGCAAGGAACCTCAATTGCGGAATATTCAGTTTTTTTATATCATCCGGTGAATTGATCCCGTTAATGATATTCATTAAAGCACCGCCGCCTTTTTACTTCTTTCTGCCTGCTTTATCGCCGGTTCTGGGTTTATTGTAGATTAACTGCAGTACTGTACCGCACTTATATATTATATAATTACTGTTCTTTATGGCGATATTCTTGCCTACCGCTTTGCCGCCGACAGTCAAAGCTGCGACGATACCGGTCATAACCAGTTCTATCATTATTGAATCCGGATCCGAAGAGATGCCCTGGAATATCCTGATCGCAATATAAGCGCTTGCAACGCCGCTTACAATACCACATATATCGCCGATAACGTCGTTGCAGAAATTGGAGACCTTATCGGCGTTTCTTATGAGCCAGATGGATCTTCGGGCCGCATACAGCCGCCTTGATGCCATGGCATGAAACGGGGCCTCGTCAGCCGCCGTCACGGCAGTACCGATAACATCAGAAATAAGGTTAACGAAGATAATCAAAACCAAAAGGATGAATGCTGCAGTAAAATTGGTATCTTTCAACAAACTCTTGGAAATAAACGAAATGCCTGCGGATATAAAAAAAGACGCGATAGTGATGGATGCTATCCATATTGCCATATCTCTTCCGCCGCCAAGCAGATTCGGCTTGAATTTTATCTTGTGTTCAAAAACATGGTGTCTTTCTTCTTCCAAACTCCGTCCTCCATGATATGAAAACAGTAGGTGGCAGCATATGGAGTAAATTTTGCGGCTTAGGTCAGGCAGGATTTCCCTTGGATATACTGTCGCGTCGCCGCGGCAGCGGTTTCCCATTATATATCCGACCGTCCCGTTACCATAGAACGGGGCCTGATTACCACTCAGTCCACACTGCAATCCTCCAAATGCCTCTTTTGGAACAGTCTAGAGGTTTTCCCCGGCAGCAAAACCAGCCCCTAGCCTCTTTTGCAACGTTGGTTTCAAAAACCGCATCTCATCCACCAAAATCACTCAAGGCAGGCTACGCTGTTCACAGCTTCTTGACGAAACCGCCTAACAGGTTTAACCCTTGGTCGTGGTTGATTCCTAAGTTATTAACCTATCGGGTGTTGCACCGGAAAGGTCATTCATCAGGCTATCGTCCAAAAGCCAAGGCCTCCACGGTAAAGGGGTCAACGCCCACATGCCATTGCGGATCGCCCCTGAACCTTAACTCCCAGCATCAACCCACCGCTGGGCGCGGCAAGCAGACACAAGGAACTTCATCGATGTGCCCTTAAACGGATTTTTAGGCCCGTCTTCAGAGCTGGCCTCACTGACTAGAATACTGCGCCACCATCTGTTCTTATTGAAATTGTATAATTTCAATTAACTAATATTTTAACACATATAGCGGCATGCTGCAAGTTTACCGATGTTTCATACCGCTTCCGCAGGCTTATCGCATTTGAACGGTTCTTCCCGAAGATTGCCTTTTTCGTCTTCCATAAGTATCGTTATCTTCTTTTCCACCTCATCCAATCTCTTGCTGCAGTATTTAGAGAGTTCCATCCCCCTCTGGAAATGCTCGATTGATTCATCCAGCGTCAATTCGCCTTTTTCAAGCTTTTCCACAATTGATTCCAATTCATTCATTGCATCCTCAAAACCCTTATGTTCTTTGGCCATTCATGATCCCCTCCAATCTGGCGTCGACCCGATCGACCGTACATCCGATATTGCCGTCGCTTATATCTAATTCAATAATGTCGCCTTTTTTTACTTCATTGATTGTCCTAATTATTTTCCCTGTTTGTCTCAATTTCGCTGTGCAATAGCCTCTGGAAAGCACGTTCAACGGGCTTAAGGCATCCAGTTTGCCAACCAGAGAGGCAAACAAGGATCCGGTTTTTTGCAGATTTCCGCAAATTGCATTCAGCAAATTTTTCTGCTTGATATCAAGGTTCATCCTTTCCTGATAGATCCTGTTGAAAGGTTGCTTGAATGAAGTACTGTTCATAGATTTATCGAGTCTTGCGGCTAACAGCTTCAACTTCTGCTGTACATATTTTTCCATCCTTGCTTTTAAGTTACGGATACCCTCATGCAGTATCCTTTTTTCCGGAATGACTATTTCCGCAGCCGCCGATGGAGTCGGCGCACGCATATCGGCTACAAAATCCGCTATGGTGAAATCAGTCTCATGCCCCACAGCAGAGATAACAGGTATTTCAGATGCAAATATGCTCCTCGCGACTATTTCCTCGTTAAATGCCCACAGTTCCTCCAGCGATCCTCCTCCGCGGGCGATAATGATCACATCGACGCACTTCAGCTCGTTTAACTTTGAAATTGCCGCGGATACCTGTGCAGACGCCGATTCCCCCTGTACAGCCACCGGAAAGATCACAACATGGATATTACCGAATCTTCTGTCAAGGATATTCAATATATCTTTTACTACTGCGCCTGTCCTGGATGTAACAACCCCAATGCGTGATGGAAGCGCAGGTATCTTCCTTTTCCTTGATGTGTCGAAAAGGCCTTCGAGCTGGAGCTTCTTCTTTAATTGTTCAAAGGCGAGATATAGGCTTCCGAGTCCATCAGGCTGCATTTCTTCGACATATAACTGGTATTGTCCGTCCCTTTCAAAGACTGAGACACTGCCTCTCGCTACAACCTTGATACCATTATCAGGCGCAAATCTGAGACTTGCCGCCTGTCCCTTGAACATAACGCATTTCAGAATACCTTTCTCATCTTTTAGAGTAAAATAGATATGCCCGGAATAGTGGTATTTATAATTGGAGATCTCCCCTTTGATCCATATTTTCTGCAAAATCGGATCGGTCGAAACCAATTCTTTTATATATCTGTTCACTTCCGATACTGTCAGGATGCTATGCGCAACAGTATCCGCAATAAAAGCCATATGGCCTCCCATTAATGATCGGGTGTATTCTTCGAAATCCTGCTGAGGATACCGTTGATAAATGAACCTGCTTCTTCTCCGCTGAATTTCTTGGCAAGCTCGACAGCCTCATTGACGGAAACGGTGTACGGTATATCATCCATATACATAATTTCGAACATACTCAGCCGGAGTATCGATAAGTCGACCTTCGATATCCTGTTTATTTTCCATCCCTTTGAGAATTTATTGATATAGCCGTCAATCAGATCCATTTTCTCAAGGATACCTTCGACGACCTCCAAAATATAGCCGGTATCTGCAGCAGTCAGTTTCTCTTCGGCGATTCTCGCGTTTATCTGATCTTGTCTGTCATTCTGCTGTATTTCAAGCTGATATAGAAGTTTCATGGCAACTTCTCTAGCAGTCCTCCTGCCCATCCGATCACTTTACCTCCGGAATATTTTTTTGGCTTGCTAATTATTCAGCAATTTTGGGTCTGTATACAGGTCCGGAAAATATATTATCCACTGATACCCTTACTTCGTCCACCAATATTCCGGTACTGTCCTCGACAGCCTTTTTGACTTTGACCTGAATATCTTCTGAAAGAGCCGGTATGTTGATGTCGGGGAATACCACCAACCTGATATTGACAGTTACGTTATCGTTCTTTTGATCAACAGTCGCCCGTACTTCTTTAACTCCGGGCATTCTGCGGACAGTAGTGAGCGAAATGCTCAATACGGCATTCAGTGAGATCCTTATCTCGCCGATGCTTGTCCGTCTGCCAACCGATCTTTTGGGCTTGCCTGTCCTTATGGACATGATGAACAACATCAGACTGAATAAAACTAAGACAACCGAAATCACCGATATACCAATGACTAAACTGCCGTTTGCCAATATCTGATTGCTGAACATTCCATACGAATAATCAAATAGATCTTTCCTGAACACCAGAAAAGCGACAGCCAGGGATATTATCCCAAACACGGCCGTATATAAGCAAAGAAGAAACCTTGTCATAGTTTTCATAATCTGGCATTTGCTCCTTTTCAAGTATGCTCTTTTAAAAAACTGACGCCTTGAATGTGGATATTAACCTCAACAACATTAAGTCCGGTCATTTCCTCGATTGCCTTTTTCACCTTTTCCTGGACGTTCCATGCGACATCCGGAATCCTGCATCCATAATCAACAATGATATTCATGTCGATAATAACATCAGATTCCGTCAGTGCAACCCTGACACCGCGTGAAAGGTTCTTTTTCCCAAGGATATCGGCTATGCCGTCTGCCAATCCGCCGCTCATCTCGCTTATCCCCGGCACGTCGACCGCCGCCATGCCTGCGATGATCGCTACAACCTCATCCGCGATCCTGACAGATCCAATTTCACCTGAAAACGCATTATCCTCCAGCAAATAATCATCCCCTCAGCTGATAAAATTATAGCATCTATTGATTTTATCAGCAATATGGGCTATATCTTGAGTGCACTAAACGCTGTTTCTGATATGTATCCCGCGAATGTCGACGTTTCCCTGCCTTGATGCGATGTCAGCTATCTGTGCCGCTTCTGCCGAAGTCAACCCGGGGGCGCGTACCACTATATCCATATTTCCATTATCCCCGAAAATAACGACGACATCGGCGAACCCCTTTTCTTTTATCAGCATCTCGATCTTATTCTCCTTTTCGCTGATATCAACAAGTCTGATCATCTTGTCATACGCTTCCGATTTGACTGCTTCAGATGCATTGGAATCTTCGGTAATCTTTTTAAGCATATCCATACTCAGGCTTCTGCTGGTTTCCCTATCGAGTTTTGCACCTGCGAAAAAATCCCCGTCTGTCTTGACAGCACTGCCGGTACCGGCTGCATTATCGTCGTCAGCCAATGACGCATCATTTTTTGAATCCACAAATACGGCCTCTCCGATTTTTTCCCCATTTTTTTGAGTCGATGCGGAGCTGCTTTTTTTATAGGTATATTGCATATATCCGGCAACGACAATTACAAGTATCAACGCAAGAACAACAATCTGTCTTTTTTTGAATACCATACCTTTCCCCTCCCGCAATTGAGTGTTTGTTCTAATATATTCATATATATTCAATCGAAGTGGACATTATATCAAAACTATTTGCCTAATTACGCATTTCAAGGACCTGTATCTTGTGCACAGGCAGATCGAGCAGCACTTCCACAGCCCTGAGAATATCTTCCCTGACTGACGCATCCCAAGCGCCTTCGGAAATTACGACGGCGCCCTTGACCAGGGGCATTGTCTCATTCAGCACGACCACTTTCTTGCTCCCGCCTTGCATTTCTTCATATGCAAGATTGTTATCCTCACTTGTCTGGGTTATAGTCCTGTTACCCCCGTCGCTGTCTTTTTCGAGAGTATCGCTTTCGGAGTTCTTCTTATTATAGGCAGGCTCGATTGATTTGCCGGAAGAATATGTTATCATCACAGATACTTTTCCGGCGCCTTTAATTTTTGAAAGTATCGCCTCAAGCTCATATTCCGTATCTCCGGCTCCGTCGGCTCCTGGTTGCGTCAATCCATTTTCATCATAAGATAAATCAGGCATGGTCTGAATTTGTTTGTCGCTATCGCTGTTTTTTATGAATGTCCCGCCGGCAATAATTATAATAACACCTATTACCCCCATGATGAGGCAGTTTTCTATGAATTTCTTTCTATTTTTTGCCCTTTCCTTGACCCATTCAATCAGATTCTTGAACTTTTTCTCCATTATCATCACCCTCTTCTAATGAAATACTTACGTTTTCACGTTTCAATTCATATAAGCTGCATAATTTTTCAGCCAGCCGCTCAAGATCTCCATTTTCGACCGATCCAATTCCGGCTTTGTTGTTTTCACCTTCTTTCCCGCCGGTTTTATGCGGTCCGGAGATTGATATTTTATCTATCACTATTGATTTTTCATCTTCTCTTGAGCTGCTGAACACGAATTTGATAAATATCTGTCTGATCCTTGCGAAATTCTTCGAAGACATATCCTCCTCCAGCACCACGTCAGCATATATATTACTTTTATCAGCGCCGGTAAGTGAAACAGCTGTCAACTTGATATTTTCTATTATTTTATTTCTATATACCTCGACAAGCTGTCTCGATTGCTCCTCCTGCAGCGAGCCGGCGTCGGTCTGCTGTCCGTATTCATCCATGCGTTCTTCCGCTGATGCTATAATAAGACCGATATCAAGATTTTTATTTATTATCTGCAGTATCGGACTTATTATGGCTATGATCAAAATGAATCCCATAACCATATTGATTACTTTTTTTATCGTCCCGGCAGGCAAAATTATTTCTATAATTACGATAAAAGCAACAACTGTTACTATCTGCATTACCCATTTGTAAACCAGTTCCATTCTGTCCTCCTCATGCTTCAAGCTTCAGCGGATCATCGCCGACGTATTGGCGCTGTTGATCACAGTGGACAGCGAGATGAGAAACATAAGCGCCACAGCGGCCACCATGCCAAGGATGATCGACATGGAATTGGCCATATCGCCGAAACAGCCGGTTATCCTTTTTTCTGATAATGGTTCCACCAGAAGCCCTGCAAGCCTGTATAGCAGGATGAGCGCCATTATCTTCAGTAAAGGGAGCAGGCATAAAATGACTACGCCGATCATTACGGCGATTCCGGCCGCATTCTTGATTAACAGAGTACAACTGATCACAGTGGATGCGGCGTCTGCAAGATAACCGCCTATAACCGGGATAAAAGTGCCTATCGCAAACTTGAGGGTCTTGCCTGCGACTCCGTCGGCGATACCTTTCAAACCGCTCTGTACCGATACTGCGGCGACAAATGCCGTCACAATGATTCCAAGCGTTATTACGGCACATCTCTTTATCAAAGAAGCCGTCTTTGATATCTGTATCTTTTCGCTAATATTATTGATGAAAGATAAAACAGTGGAAAGGAAAATTGCCGGTATGAAAATGACTTTAATGGCATTTGCGGTAAATTCCGCCGCCATGATCATCAAAGGCTGAAAAGCGCTTCCCGAAATGACATTACCGCTTGAAACCATCAATGTAGTCAAGACAGGAAGCGAGGCGTACATGAAACCCACCATATCGTTGATCGTCTTTATCCCAAGATCCGAAGCCGTTTTGAAGCTCGTGACCGCCAGGGCCACAAATACCGCATAGCATGCAAAAAAGGCGATTTCACCTGTTCCTTCCTTTAAAAAAGATGATTGGAGATTTCTTAAAATCGCGCACAAAATTGCAATTATGGCAAGTTTTATCAGTATGCCGATATTGCCTGTTATTTCACCCAGGAGGTATGTCGGTATTGCTTTCAATAATGAAGCGGGATCAAGCTTTAATTTGCCTGAGATTATATCTCCTATTATCTGGCTCGGATCTAATCCGCCGATAACCGACAAAGATTCCTTATCGGCATAATCCTTTATGATCCTCCCAATTTCATCAGCCTCAGACACATCTATCTGCTGCTCGATCAAATTACTGTCATCAACGGCAGTTTGCGCATAAGCAGATCCGCACGCCATTGAAACAACAAGGATGATAAGAAGGAAAACAAAATGCATGATCTTCATGGCAATATACCGGCCATAATCTCAACAAGCGCCGATACTATCGGAACAGCCATGGCAAGAATGACCACCTTTCCCGCTAATTCTATCTTCGAAGCTATTGCCGTTTCGCCAGCGTCCCTGCATACCTCCGCCCCAAATTCGCATATGTACGCTATGCCGACTATTTTAAGCAACAGGCTGAAGTATTTGAAATCCAGGTCGGATTTGGCGGCAAATTCCTCCAGCATCTTTACGATCGATGTTATGCGGCCCAGCAAAAGCACAATGATTACAAGCCCTGCCGCAATCGTGATCTGTATGGCTATTTCAGGCCGGTGCGACTTGATTATGAGTACGGCAAACGTAGCTACTATGCCTATCCCGATGGCTTGTACTATTTCCATAATTGATTAAAATTGAAATATTGCTTTTACAGTATCGAACAGGTTCACTATCTCTTTGACGATCATCAGGAGTACTACTATCAAACCGGCAAGGGACGTCATCATGGCTTGTTCCTCCCTGCCGGATTTTATCAGGACTGCATTGAGCACGGATACAAGTATACCTATTGCGGCTATTCTGAAAATCAAATCAATACCCATTTGCCCCGAAGACCTCCCGATATGTTTTTAAAAAAGCAATATAACAATTGCAAGACCTCCCAGGATTCCAAGTTTGCGGTACATTGA
>CAYWGM010000020.1:0-6240 GCA_964457875.1 uncultured Eubacteriales bacterium
TTACCGCATTTGTCGCAGAATTTTGCGTTTTCCGTCAATCGCATGCCGCAATTGGTGCAAAAACCTCCTCCGCCTCCGGTTGCCGAGGCTTGGGCAAATACCGGAATATATCCTGCCGGATACATTGCCTTCTTTTTATTAAGCACCGTCTTGAATTTCCAACCAAAAAGCTTTGCGGTTTGTTTGACCGCCTTTGGAATAGCTCCTAAATCAAAGGCGTATTCATAAGCCTTGCCGTCTGGACCGTATTGAATGCTTTTCACCTTGCGGAACAGTGTCTTACCGCTTTGAAACGACGAGCCGCTACTGCCGCCAAAGGAAAATCCGTGTCCTACCTCTGTTGTTTTTTCATACATATAAATGACATTTTCCTGCTCGTTTGCAAAGATCGATGCTTCATAGCTTATTTTTTTACTCCCCGTGCTCCAACCTGCATCCAGCAACTCAGTGTTTATGGTAATATCAGCGCCATTTGCATTTTGCAGCGGTATTCCCAGTGCCGTTAGTTTACCGCCGATCTCCGATAGAATTTGCTGTTTCATTCAGACCCCTCCTCGTTGATAAACTTACCGATAAGCTGATTATAATACTAAAAGTACTTGTGGCAATACCGGAACACATTCGTACCGTCCGGTATTGGCAGTAATATATTATCATAAAATGCTCAAGGCATTCAGAAATTTCGCTACATGCTCTTCTTAAGGGTTTGACTGACGATATTCGTTTAAAACTCTCCTCTTGCGGCACGTGTCAATATGTATTATAATTATAAAAGAGGGAATAATATTGAAAGCTTGGAAAAAATATACTTACGTAGCGATATTACAGTATGGCGATGATGGAATATCAGTTTATTTTCCAGATATCTATGAAGCATATACTTGTGCATTAACTACAGAAGAAGCACTTAAGGATGCAGAAGAAGTACTAAGGCTTTCACTAAGATCAAGAATCAGGGATGGTGAAGAATTACCTGAACCAACAGAGTTGAAGAATATAACAACTGGAAAGAATCAATACACGACTCTTGTCTCAATAGCCCTTGATAGTAAGATGAAGTATGATAAAAAGACTTTAACGATTCCTCACGATCTTAATGTTGCAGCAGAAAAAATAAAACCTTGATAGCATTCAACCTTTGCCACCGGAGTAGCCGAGATAAATTTCCACGTAATGTTTTTTTGCGTCGTCCACCAGTGGAATAGCAGCACAGTTGCCGGTACCTTTACTATTGTTATGGGCGCCGTCTGCGTCGCAGCTGCAGGGCAGCACTGCGCCGTCCAGCACAGCCTTGACCACGCCTCTGTTTACTCCTTCGGGATTCTTGACATCGATCACATAAATAGTGTCAATGTACTTGTATTTGATTGTGTATTCGGTCCACTTTTTGGGGATGCACGGATCGATGACCAGCGTATCGCCATTCTTCTTGAATCCGAGGATCTGCGCCAGTCCGGCGCTGTACATCCAGCTCGCCGCGCCGGTGTACCACGTCCAGCCGCCTCTCCCTGTATGAGGTTGGACCGTGTAGACATCGGCGGCCATTACATAAGGCTCCACCCTGTATTTTAAATATTCCATATCAGTGCGCGTATGGTTTATAGGGTTTATAAGATGAAAATACTCATGGGCTTTATCTCCGTTACCCATCATGGCAAATGCCATTATCACCCATGCGGCTGCATGCGTATATTGTCCGCCATTTTCCCTCACTCCGGGGACATAGCCCTTGATATATCCGGGTTCCAGATCGCCTTCGTCAAAAGGCGGGGCAAGCAGTTTTATCAGGCCTTCTTCCTTCTGAGCGAGGAAGTGTTCGAGTGAATCCATGGCCTCCGGGATTTTATCCGGGTCGCCGGCGCCTGAAATGACTGCCCAGCTTTGAGCCAGGGAATCGATCCTGCACTCGCTGTTCTGCGCCGACCCAAGCGGCACGCCGTTATCGAAAAAGGCCCGCCTGTACCAGCTTCCGTCCCATGCATGCAAATCTATCGCAGCCGCGATCTTCGCGGCAACGTCCATGTATCTCGCCGCGCGGTCTGCCTCGCCCATCCAGACGCACAAACCGGAAAACCCTTTAAGCACTGAAATCATGAACCAACCGAGCCATACGCTTTCGCCGCTGTCCCTGTTGCCTACGGTATTCATGCTGTCGTTCCAGTCACCCGACCCGATGAGCGGGAGGCCGTGAGCGCCGAATCTGAGTGATTTTTCCACCGCCCTGACACAGTGGTCGTAAAGAGTTGAACTTGTCTCAGAAATGGCAGGTTTTCCGTATTTCTCATCCTCAAATTCTCTAAGCAGATCATCTTCCAGGAATCCTGCCGCTTCATCCAATATCTGATAATCGCCGGTTATGCGGATGTACTCGAAAACCACATACGGCAGCCATAAGAGGTCGTCGGATATTCTTGTGCGGGTGCCCTTACCGCCGGGATCATGCCACCAATGCTGCACATCGCCTTCAATGAATTGCCTGCTGGCATGTAGTAGTATCTGCCTTCGGGCAATTTCAGGCCATGTCCATATCGCAGCCAGGCTGTCCTGAAGCTGGTCTCTGAAGCCGTAAGCCCCTCCCGACTGATAGAAAGAAGATCTTGCCCACATCCTGCAGGAGATGACCTGATAAAGCAGCCAGCCGTTCATCATTATATCCGTTGAACGATCCGGAGTGGCGACTTGTATGACTTCCAGCCTCTCCTTCCAGAACCCCCTGACTTCGGCAAGGGCTTGTTTAGCATTATTGACATCCCTGTATCTTTGGATGATTTCTTCGATTTGCCGCAGAGCATCACACATCCCGAGCAGGAGCACGACCTCTTTTTCCTCGCCCTTCGCGATACTGAGATTGACATGCATTGCAGCGCAGGGGTCATATCCCGTGCCTGTGGCATTGGAAAACTTACGTCGCTTGACTGCATCAGGCGAACATATTCCGCCGCTCCCGAAGAACTCCTTTCTATCTGCCGTAAAGCTCCGTTCTTTTTCCGAGATGAAAACAAACGCCATCTTGCCGGAGAATTCGTCGTTATACGGATTTTCCAGCAATATCTCACCGGATACGCCCGGTCCGGATCTGATATGCATTGCAGCGCCCTGATCCGTTACGCCTAAGACAGGTTTCATATAATACGTTAAAGCTATATTCCTCGTATGATCCGACGTGTTTTTCAGCCTGACGATGCTTATTTTTACAGGATCGCCGACAGGCGTGAACATGACCATGCCCTGCTCGATTCCATGGCTGATATGTTCAAAAATAGAATATCCGAATCCATGCCTTATGATATATGGTTCATCTTCCCGTATGGGTAAGGCCGTCATCGTCCACAAATCATCCGTATCGGCGTCATTGATGTACAAGATCTCGCCGGGGGCGTCTTCGGCCGGATCGTTCGTCCATGGGGAAAGTTTGTTCTGGCGGCTGTTACCATACCATGTATATCCGCCGCCTGATTCTGACACCATAAAGCCGAATACGGGATTCGCAATTACATTCACCCACGGCATCGGTGTATTTTGAGCCTTTTCCAGCCATATGACATATTCATTTGCTTCCTTGCTAAAACCTCCGAGCCCGTTGAAATAATCGAGCTCTGTTACGGCTTCCCTATTGTGCATAGCCTCCTGATTGTGCATGATTTCCTGATTGTGCGCGGCTTCCGTCGCAGCAGGATCATTCTTTTTAATCTTCACCGGTTGCTTTTCAGGCCTTAGCAGCAAGCTGCCCTGGACCTTTTTGACCTGTTCGGCCAGAGCTCCGTATTCGCCTTTCAATACGAACCTGGAAGCCGCATAGAGGAGGCTGACATCATTTACCGGCAAGTTGTTCCTGTTCAGCAGGAAGATGCCGCCGGGCTTGTTGACAATACCGCCGGCGTGGCTCGAAGCGATGATATCCGACAGCAATTCATATAATGGATGGCCATAGCTCACTTCTTCATCGTTCAGTATTACGAGATCTATCTTCAGATCTTTCAACCGCCAGTATTCATGAGCTTTTATGATATCAAACAGCAGCCCCGTCTCATCGGATTTCTTTAATACGACAAGGATGATCGGCAGATCGCCGGATATCCCATAAGACCACAATGACGACTGGCCCTTGGAATTCTGTGCGATCGTTTCACTGTTCGACCGGCGCTGCGGGCTCATAAAAAGGATATGCGGTATTATATCCTGATAAAGCTCGATTTCATTGGCTTTGACATCAAGGTACATGGATTCGACCTGACTTCGCGTGAAAGCAAGCCGGAAAGCCCCTTCCACGGCTTCCGGAGTGGAATACTTGTCGACTAGTTCCATCAAGGCTTCGTTGCTCTCGCTGACAGCGGTAATAAAAGAGACCGACGTCTTTTTGCCCGGTTCGATCCTTATAGCGCATCTCAGCGCCATGACAGGATCCAATACCGGTCCCGTGCTATTCGTCAAAGGCCTGTTGCGGTCCATGGCCGCCGGGGCTGAAACATTACGGCCTCTGCCGATGAATTGCATCCTGTCGGTTTCATACTGAAGATCGCCGGCCGGTCCGTTAGCCGGTCCGCCGGCCGGTTCGCCGTCCGCCACTGCCGAATGTGCGATCCACAGGCTTCTTTCCATCTCGGATCTTGGCCGCCTGTTTGCGTAAACGCACTTTTTTTCAGGCAGGTATCCGGTTCTGATAAACAGATTACTGAACGCAGGATGCGCAACGTCCGCCGCCTGCGATACCAGCACCACTTCAAAATAGCTTGTGATCTCAAGGACGCATGGAGCAGGCCCATGATTTTTAAATGACACACGCCTGATTTCCGCATTATCTCCTGAAGTAACGATGATTTCGGTCTCTGTCTCAATTTCCCCGTCCTGTCTTCTGAATCTTGCCTTATCGGACATAAAGGCAACCTCGTATTTATCCGGCAGTATGCCAAACGGCGCATACGCAGCCGACCAGACAGCATCGGTTACGGTATTGCGCACATAGAAAAACATGCCATAACGGTCGAGGATGCTGTCTTCCCTCCACCTGGATATTGAAACCATCTTGTTCTTGCTGTATCCGGTCCCCTTATCCGTAAGAATGACCGAATAGCTGCCGTTAGAAAGGATATGCGTCCTTGGCAGCACCAGATCCGGCGATCTGAACCGGCGTACAGGGCCTTTGACCTTATATACCATGTCTTTGAACGGGATTACTTTCTCCTTGGTCTCTTTTGTAAAAAAGACATTAGAAGGGATCCTTTCCTGAAGGAGCAGCTGTGACGCCCGGATGATAGGATCTGAATGGAAGCGCTGCTGCATGACGTTTTTGTTAAGATAATTATTGAGAGCAACAAGGCTCATCCCCTGGTGATGCGCCATGAAGCTCTTCACTACGGCGCGTTTCACTCCGAAAGAGAGCCTTTCGGGAGTATAGTCCACCGCCTCATAAAAGCCGTAAGGCCCTATCATTCCGTCGGCCTTCAACGCCCTTATATTCTCCATTGCCGCCTGAGGGGCAACCATGATGGCAAGACATGTAGCGTATGGAGCGACAACGGCGTCGGCGGCCAATCCCCTTTTCAGCCCGAGCCACGGTACCCCGACAGCCTTATACTGATAATCAAGGTTTACATCAAGCGAATAAAAGCCTGATTCGGAGACGCCCCATGGGATGTTCCTCTGCTTGCCGTATCTCTTCTGGCTCCGGATTACAAATGAATAGGTCTCGTCAAGCAACGTGTTATTATAGCTTTTCATCACCAGAAGAGGCATCAGATATTCGAACATCGTGCCAGTCCAAGAGACCAATCCCTTGTATCCGTCAACAGTCGTCATGGTCCTGCCCATACGGAACCAATGCTTGAGAGGCGCTTCTCCCCGCGCAATGGCGATATAGCTGGTCTGCCTCGCTTCTGAGGCAAACAGGTCGTAATACGAGTTTGTTAGCCTGTTCTCTTCAATATTATACCCGACGGAGAAAAGCTGCTTCTTCTCAGCATATAACGGGGAAAACCTGGTAGCATCAGCGATGGTTTTTATCCGCCGGGTCAGGTCAATGTATCTTTCTATGAATATGGCAGTCCGTTCCAGCGACTTCCCGACTTCATCCCTCAGGCCGCACAACCAGTCGAGCGTAACCGAGCGGTCACTGAGGTCGCCGCTGCCGTTGCCGCCGCTGCCGCTGCTGCCGTTGCCGCTGCCGTTGCCGCCGCTGCCGCTGCTGCCGTTGCCGCTGCCGTTGCCGCCGCTGCCGCTGCTGTCGTCTTTCGTTTGCTCAAA
>CAYWGM010000020.1:6340-10578 GCA_964457875.1 uncultured Eubacteriales bacterium
CGTTGCCGCTGCCGTTGCCGCCGCTGCCGCTGCTGTCGTCTTTCGTTTGCTCAAAAGCACAAATCTCCCTGTCGATCAGTTCAAGCACCTTCCTGTAGCCTTCCGGCATTTGCCCCAACCTGACGTTGTTTTTCAGCGTACCCAGTATCTCCGCAGCTGCGATCCCCTGCGGCATATTTTGCGCGAGGTCTATCCAAGACATGAATTCAAGCAGCTCGTTCCTCAGTTTCCTGGACATATGCTCAGCTTTGGCCTTCCATGGTGATTTCAGCCCGCCAAAGAATGTATTGTCCTTCAATATCTTTTTCAACGTATCATTCCACGACACGGCGTCAGAGATGTCAGGCAGGTAAATAAGGCCATCACGGCTGTCACGGTTATCCCGGCTGTCAACGTTGCCGGAAAGAGCCGACAAGTCCTTCAGGCTTTCGGCAAATTTCTGTTCGATCAGGGGGCTTTCCAGATACCCGTATAGTCCTTGTACCAGAGTCATAAGATAACATACTAGATTGCCGCTGTCGACGGTGGAGATGTATCTGGGCCTGAGCGGCCGCAATGTCTTGGTATCGTACCAGTTGTACAGGTGCCCGTTCCACTTTTCCATCTTTTCTACAGTGGAGATAGTATTCGAAATCCTATCGGTCATTTCAAGGATTCCGATATAACCCAGATCCCTTGCCGTCAGATCTGCAAGCAGCCCCAACCCTATATTGGTGGGCGACGTCCTGCTTGCCACACCCCTTGGCGGATCCTCTTGATAATTATCGGGGACGAGATAATGGTTTTTGAAATTGGCAAGCTCTTCGAAATACCGCCATGTCTTCCTCGCAATTTTCCTGAGTTCGGCGTCGTCCTCCCTGGAAAGCCTATAAGGCTCTTCCTTATAAATGATGCTTATCCTGTATGCAATATACGGCGCCATGCCCCAGATGACAAACAGGACCGATCCGGGAATCCGCAGCTCCGGCCTGAAGCAAAGCGCCGCCAATACAGATAAAAATCCCGCCAAAACAGAGATATGCATCTTCGCATAATAATCAGGCAAAGAGTTCTTCTGGGTCTTTTCGATATCTGCGGCGGTAATCCATTCAAGCATGTTCCTCCGAGTGAAAAATACCCTCGTCAGCGTTGTAATAGTCGCGTCAAGCATGACGTACGCCTGATATGGAAGGAGAGCAATCGTCAGAAATGCCTGGGACAATATCGTCTGGATTGTGGATAACGCCGGTGTATGCCGTTTCATGACCCTGAACGTAAAACGCTTCGAGAGGATATGATCAATAAATGCCGTGACATGGGGAAATACCGCCGAAACGAGGCCTGATCCAAACCAGAAAAGGCTGCCGGCGGGAAGCGCCCAGAATCCCAAAATAATCAGCAGTATTATGGAAGGAGGTACAAGACTCCTTCTCATATTATCAGCAATCTTCCATTTCGATATCAACGAAAGAGGATTCTTGCGCAGATAGCCGTTCCGGTCGCGCACAAACCTGCCAAGCCATGGGATGAGCTGCCAGTCTCCTCTGACCCATCGGTGCAGCCGTGCAATGTACGAATTGTATCTCGGAGGGTATGAATCCATCAATTCAAGGTCTGTGGCCAGACCAGCCCTCAAATAGGAGCCTTCCAGCAGATCATGGCTCAGGATGGCATTATCCGGTATGGCATTCTTCAAGACCTTCTGAAAGACATGCAGGTCATAAATACCCTTACCGGTGAATATCCCTTCGCCGAACATATCCTGATACACGTCGGAAGTCGCAAACGAATATGCGTCCAGACCTTTTTGTCCGGTGAAAATGCGGGAGAACAACGACCTGTTGGAATCAGCCGCACCGAAAGAGACCCTTGGCTGGATCAATCCGAAGCCTTCCGCCACGATCCCCTTCTGCAAATCAACGACAGGCCTGTTCATTGGGTGAGCCATCGTACCTATCATCTTTTTCGCCATTCCGACAGGTAAAACTGTATCGGCGTCAAGAGTGATGACAAACCTGATACTCAGATCGGAACTAAGCAGCATTTCGTTGAACTCCAGCAACGCGCCACGCTTCCTTTCCCAGCCCATCCACCTGTTGTCCCTGTCGTTGAATGACCTTTGCCTGTAAAAAAACTGGAAAATATCACGCCCTTCGGCAGAATATTTGCGGTTGAGCTCTTTTATGCCATCAAGTGCGACGTCGATGATCTTCGCATCTTCAGGGGCGGACTGCGACGGTGAATCCCTGAAGTCTCCGACCAACGCGAAATACAGGTTATCTTCCCTATTAACAAGAAAATGGTTTTCCAGGTTCTTCATTATTTCTTTCACACGCATTTCATCAGGCAATATGGCCGGTATCACAATCATCGTGCTCAGATCCGAAGGTATCCCGTCTTTTAATTCAAGTCTGGGAAAAAGAGCAGGTTTTTTTAGGTTACATACTATCCAGTTCACCAGGTTGACGGCGATTTCAGATGAGGGTATTATAACGACCAATCCCATGAACGGCACAAACAGCGTAAGAGGCAGGCTGAACACGCCGGCGGATACGGATAAGGTTATCGTATAATAAATTACGGCGGCAGCGAGTGAAATGGTAACAGCGAATATTGATCCAAGATAGACAGTCTCAGGATGTTTGCCTGCAAATCCTGAAAATCTGTGAAAGTCAGGCACCTGTCTCATCTTGCGGCCTAATCTGTCTTCGAGTATTTTAACGCCCTTTCCCGAGAGATAATACCCGACATGGCGCAGCCGCACATCCTCTTCATGCGTTTTATCGGCCAGGCCGACGGCCTCATTGGCGATATGCAGCTCGGAAACGCTGAAGATCGAAGCAAGCTCCTCTACCCTTTTCCTGTAATGATTTTTCGATGAGATATCCATGAGGGGGTATATCCCGCCGGGATCATTAATAAGGATACGCTCCACGACACTTGCCGATTCAAAGATATCCGACCAGTCGGAATTAGCCAGATATTTCAGGCTTGTTATACAATTGCCCATGGAGACTGCGTTCACCGCCTGGGAATAGTGTTCCTTCTGAGCGATATCATCAATAGCCATCCCATGCCGCGTAAGATGTTTTTCTATATAGTTCATTACCTGATTATAGGTGCGCCCTGTCCTTCTTAACCTGTAAAGCAGGTGTTCTATAAAAGAAGGATTTATTTCGTCATCCATCTTCAATTTTATTTTAATGGTCCTAAGCAGCCTTTCTATCTCAGGCGCTTCATTGTCAGGCAGGTTGTCTATTATCTCGTCGGCCTTGTTCCATTGATATTGCGTATTCCTTATCCTCTCGCATACGGCCCTTATGTTTTCTATGAGCGCCAGCCTCAACATCGCCGGTAACGCAAGCAGTTCCCTGTTCAGAAGAACGCTGTGCGATTGATACGCATTCAGATATTTAAGAATGATATTATCATCAAGCTGACCATCCGTGTGAGCTATTAATTCGGCGGCAACGGCGAATATCCTTGCCTGCCCGCGCAGCAAACCGCATTTCAATACCGGAAGCCGGGAATACTCCTTGCTGGAAAGATTCCTTCTGAGGCCTTTTGCCTGTTCCTCGACGATATAGAAATTGTCCATCAGCCATTCAGCGGCAGGGGATATCGTGTGCTTTTTCCTGATGACCTCGTTTAGTTGGTTGTATACTGCAAGAATATAGTTAAAGTTGTCACTTGTGACTGTAACCGGCAGATGCAGCAAATTACGCTTTTTGCCGACGGTATGTTCTATTGCCGTCTTTGCGGCATGGTCTTCGAGCTCCTCACAGGTCAGGGAAGCATCGCGGATCCTTGTGACGCGGCTGGTCCTGGTTTTGGAAAAAAATATCCATAGTACGATTATAAAAAAGGCAATCGCCCCGATACCGGCCAAAAGGCTCACATTAAAGTACATCTACTTTATGCTCTGCCATATTTACCATTTTAATTAGTGGTATTATCTGCCAGCCGACTGGCTGTTCGAGGTCGAATCCCTGATGATAAGCTCGGGATCGAATATCTTCCCCTGCTGTCTGTCTTTTTTTGAATATATTATATGAAGCATCGCCTTTACAGCCTCGATGCCGAATTCCCTTATCGGAGAATGCACGGTGCTCAAACGCGGCCTGAACATGCAGGCAAACGGTATATCGTCATATCCCATAACGCTTATATCGTCTGGCACTCTGAGCCCGCTTCCGATTAGTTTATCTATGCATCCCAGCGCCATTATATCATTTGAGGCAAAGACGGAATCGAATTTT
>CAYWGM010000020.1:10678-23898 GCA_964457875.1 uncultured Eubacteriales bacterium
ATCTATGCATCCCAGCGCCATTATATCATTTGAGGCAAAGACGGAATCGAATTTTACCTTGCGTGATAACAGGTTTTCCGTGGCGATAACACCGCCTTCAAAAGAGCGATTGCCTTTTGAGACGAGTTCTTTGCGGAATTTCACGCCGTAATCCTTAAGCGCCTTCTTATACCCGACAAACCTGTCGTTGATGGCGCTGCTTGCCTCGAGCAGGCCGAACAGGAAGGCAATATCCTTCATCCCCGATTTAATAAGGTGCTCCACAGCGGCATATGCGCCCTTTTCATTATCTATCGTGATGCATGTCGCGCCGAAACCTGCGATCTTCCTGCCAAGGACTATTATAGGAGTGCCGGTATCCCTGACTGTTTCCAATCCTTCATGATAATCGCCGATGGCATTGAGGATGATGCCGTCGACCTGTTTCTCGATGAGGACGTCGATATACTTTGCCTCTTCGTCGATCTTGCCATCACTGTTGCAGAGGATGGTCGAAAAGTCATACCTCTTCGCGGTATCCTCGATGACCTTTACAAGCGGCGGAAAGATAGGATTCATAATGTTGGGGATTATCAAGCCGAGGGTCTTTGTAGTCCTCGATTTAAGCGCCCTTGCTACGACATTGGGCTTATACTTCAGACCTTTGATGGCCTCCCTTATCCTGCCCTCAAGCTGCTCCGAGACTCCCCCCTTGTTGTTGACGACCCTGGAGACAGTAGATATGGAAACACCCGCTATCCTGGCTACATCTTTGATTGTAGGCGCATTACCCGTCATCTTAAGAGTATCTCAGGCAGTCTGAACTTCTGCCCGTTATACGTATGTTCCTTTGTCGGCCACTTTCCGGTGATAGATGGGATTTCCCTTCCTTTTGGCGTATTCATGCACAGCTCCTCCACCTTCACGCCCGTTATGGTCATGAACCAATCATAGGCCTGACACGGAACAACTAAATTATCGGGGCTGTCACATATTGAAACATCGATAAGGAAATAGCCGGTAATGCCTCCGGGGAAATGATTTTCCCATTCATCCGCGAAACCTGCTTTTGCCAGTAATTTCTTCCTTTCCTCCAACATCCCGACGAACGACTGACCGGGTATGCACATAGAAACAGCCTGAGCCTCCATCATACATGCCGTCTCGTATCTATACGCCATATCCGTCGGCACTTCGTCCCCGAAATACACCATCCTTGTGACATTGGCATGCAAACCCCATTTCCTTGCCGAGGGGTGGAGCAGAACCAGTTTATCGATTTTCTTTCCGGATGGACAGGGGTGACGGTACAATGCAATCCTCTCATCGCTGCCGACCAGCAGAACCTCGGTCATCATCCCGTTCCTCCGGTACTCATACGAAAGCATGCCGTCGATATCATATTCAGTGGTCAAACCAGGTTTTATCTCTGCCGCGACCTTGCTGATGATCTCTTCAGTCTTTGCGCCTAACCATCTGTATTTATCCAACTCTTTTTCAGTTAACGGAAAATGGAGGGCATATATATCCTTAAGTGCAAAGACCACATTTTCAGCGTCCGAATCAAAATCAGACACCGCTTTCATGCCCCTTGTCATCTGAACGGCTTTATCCTCAAGACTGCCCTCATGCCATTTAATAAAGACAGGCTCGATATCAAGCCCCTTCAATTCCTCATCGAAAATCCTCGGCCCATCCATGACATGTGCGATCGCATACGTCTGATTTTTGGTGATTACAAGGCATGCAGCACCTTTTTCAAGGGACGTCAGCACAATATTGCTGCCGCCGCAGGAATACCAGGAAAAATTGTCCGGTCGTAATAATATCATGGCGTCATACCCACGATTTCCAAGGTATTCTCTTATTCTCCGTTCTTTTCGCTTAACTTCCATAACGTCCGGAATATTCATATTTGCCTCATCTACCTCCCATTTCAAGATTTTCTATGATATCTTTAAGCTTCTTCATGAAACGCGCCGCCAAAGCCCCGTCTATTACCCTGTGGTCGACAGAAAGGGTCAAGTTCATGATCGGCCTGACCACAACATGACCATTCTCGGCCCAAGGTGCTTCCGATGCCCTTCCCACGGCTAATATCGCGCATTCCGGGGGATTTACGATCGCCGTGAATTCGTCGATATAATAGGCGCCAAGATTGGAAACAGTGAATGTCCCGCCGGTTATCTCATCACATGTGAGTTTTGCTTTTCTTGCCTTGTCAGCCAACTCACGTGTGATGGCGCCGATCTCTCCGATGCTTTTGTTATAAGCATCCTTGACCACAGGCACTATAAGCCCGCCTTCCACATCCACCGCAAATCCGATATTGATGCTATCATTCAGAATGATCATGTCATTTTCAAATGACTCGTTAATCATGGGGATCTCATGGATGGCCATAGCCGCACACCTGATTATGATATCATTCAGCGTACATTGCGTAAACTGATTCTCTGAAAGTTGTTTTTTCAACCGTAATATCCCGGTCGCATCGACCGATATCCTGAAATATGCGTGGGGTATTTCGCGCTTACTTTGAGACATCCTCTGCGCAACGATCTTCCTGATTCCGGCAAGCGAGACTTTTTTAGCCGCAACGGACGCATTGTCCGAACCGATAGCTCCGGCCGCCATGGCGGCAAGCACGTCTTCTTTGACGATGCGGCCTCCCGGGCCTGTCCCTTTGATCTTTGAGTAATCTATGTTGTTCTCTGCAGCAAGTCTTTTGGCAAGTGGTGAAATGACCGCAGAACACGATCCTGAAGCCTCCGGCATTGCGCCGGCGGCTTTGCCTGCTGCTTCTACTGCTGAATCGTCAGCGGAATCACCAACGATACAGATAGGCGCCGTGATTTCTTTTTCGTCGCCCTCGTTTGCGAGTATCGCTATCATATACCCATCAATGGGTGATTCGATTTCCGAATTGATCTTGTCAGTCTCGATCTCGACGATCACTTCGCCGGCTTTAACGCTATCCCCGGCTTTTTTATGCCATTTCGTAATCACTCCATGGGTCATCGTCAAACCAAGCTTAGGCATGGAAATGGTCTGATTCATACAAGCAACCCTCCCGTCTAAAACATCTCCCTTATTGCCGCAACAATCTTATCCACACTCGGTAAAACATATTTTTCAAGGTCGGGACTGAATGGCATGGGGCATTCCATGCATCCCATCCGCTTTACAGGCGCGTCAAGATAATCGAATGCCCTTTCGGCTATGACCGCGGCGACTTCCGCCACAACGCCGCATGTCGGGTATGTCTCCTGCAGGCAGAGAGCCTTGTTGGTCTTTTTGACCGAATTGATGATGGCCTCGGTATCCATAGGTTTGATGGTTCGAAGATCGAGCACTTCGACGCTTATCCCTTCCTTATCGAGGATCTCCGCCGCCTTTAATGCAAAATGTACCATATATGAATGTGTGATGATCGTAATATCCTTGCCCTCGAGTTTGATATCGGCCTTTCCGAGCGGCACAATGAATTCCGGATCGTCCGGCACTTCGCCTGACATCGCGTAACATATGCGATGCTCCAGAAAGACAACGGGATTGTTGTCCCTGATAGCGGCCTTGATCATGCCTTTTACATCGGCCGGTGTAGATGGCGCGGCGACTTTAAGACCCGGTACGAAGGCGAACCACGACTCGAACATATGGGAATGCTGCGCCGCGGCGGAGCCGAAAGCACCGCATGGGAGCCGCATCACCATCGGTATGCTGAGGGAACCGCCGAACATGTATCTCATATTGGCGGCCTGATTTACCAATTGGTCGCTTGCGATCGTGACCCAATCGCCGAACTGCAGCTCGACTATAGGCCTGAGACCCGTTGCGGCTGCTCCGACAGCGGCGCCCGTATATCCTGCTTCCGAAATCGGCATGCACATGATCCTTTCCGGGCCGAATTCCTCAATCATCCCTTTCGAAACGCCGAAGGCACCGCCATAATGGCCTATGTCAAGCCCGAGGAATATGACGTCCTTGTCGCGCCGCATTTCTTCCGATATACCTGACCCCAAAGCTTTGGAATATGAAATCCTGCTCATAGCAACGCCTCCGCGTACACATCTTCCAATGCGCTTTCCAGCTTCGGTTTGGGACTCTTTTCACCAAACTCTACGGCTTTATCGATCTCTTCCTGCACTTCACCGTCGATCCGTTCAGCCGATTTTGCGTCCAGGATGCCTTCGGCCAGCAGCCTCGACCGGTAAAGCTTTATCGGATCATTATCCTTCCATGACTGTACTTCTTCTTTGGTCCTGTAAGTATCAGGCTCTCCGGTAAAGTGCGTGTAATGCCTGTAGGTCTTGCATTCTATCAGCGAAGGGCCTTTGCCGCTCCTCGCCGCTTCCGCCGCTTTTCGCACCTCATGATAGACCGCCTCCGGATCATTTCCGTCAACTATCGAACCGGGCATATCATATGCCATTGCCCTGACGGCGATGTCTTTGATTTTCCTTACATCCGACTGTCTGGTACCGACGCCGTAAAGGTTGTTCTCACAAACATAAACCACGGGGAGGCCGAATGCTGAAGCTATGTTCAGGGATTCATGGAACGTGCCCTGATTACTTGCCCCGTCGCCGAAGAAACATACGGCGATCCTGCCGTTTTTACGGTATTTGCAGCTTAACGCCGCGCCTGTGGCGATCGGGATCCCGGCGCCTACTATGCCGTTGGCTCCGAGCATGCAGATCTCCGGATCAGCTATATGCATGGATCCGCCTTTGGCCTTGCAATATCCGGTCTCTTTGGCAAAAAGCTCGGCCATAGCTCTATTGATATCGCCACCCTTGGCAATCAGGTGGCCGTGTCCTCTATGCGTTCCGGTAATGTAATCGTCCTTGTTTATTGCCGAACATGCCCCGACAGCCACGGCTTCTTCGCCGGCATACAAATGAAAAAACCCGGGAAGCCTGCCTTTCAGATCAAGTTCCCTTACTTTTTCTTCAAACATCCTTATCCTGAGCATATCTTTGTACATTTTGATCCTGACCGAAGAATCCATTTCATCAAGGCCTCCCTTTCTATTAGCTTAACCCGCTATCTTAATCCGCTTATTTTTGCTTAATGTTTTTGAAGACCTCTTTTACCACCTTTTCAGTGCCGCAGGTAGGCTCGAACTCGAATCCGACATACCCGTCATAACCGATTTCCCTCAAAGTCTTGAATATGTTCTTGAAGTTGATCTCGCCCGTACCCGGCTGATGTCTGCCCGGAACGTCCGCGATATGGATATATCCGATAGCATCGATATTGTCCTTGATGGTCTGGATGATGTTGCCTTCCATGATCTGCATATGATAAATGTCATACAGCGCCTTTATATTTTTGGAATTGATCTCCCTGACCATGTCGAAAGCCGGCTTGGAATGGCTTAAGTAATAACCCTTGTGGTCGACATAAATGTTCAAAGGCTCGATGACCAACGTAACCCCTGCCTGCTCTGCAAATGGCTTAAGGGCGTTCAATACGGTCCGGATGCTCTTGATCTTGTCCTCATCAGAAATCTGGTACGGGGGTTCGAGGACAGTACGATCCTCCTTCAATATGTCGGTCATGAGGAAGAGATGTTTCGCGCCAAGTCTCTTTGCTGTTTCCAATGATTTTTTGACGCCATTTATGTACAGTTCGTTATCCTTCGGGTCAATCATCCTGCCTTCGACATTCCCTTGGAATATACATACTTCGAGGCCTGTTTGCCTGAGCGTCCCGGCGATAGTTTCGATATCCTTGGGCTGCCATAGCCAGAATTCGACGCCGTCAAAACCTGATTTCCCGGCCTTCCTGATCCTTTCTATAAAATCGGAATCCTGGTAAAGCATTTCTATACACGCAGAATACTTCATAAATTGAGACCTCCTATAAGGTTATTGATAACGCTTGCAAACGTTTCGATTCATATAATAGTAATATACTATCACCCGATTGTTTATGATGTCAATTATATGAGCAATAAAAAACCCCCGGCTGTTTAAGCGGCTTCTTTTGGTATACAATTTGACCATCGATAAGGCTGCAACCTATCATTTGCAGCTTATCAGCAATTTTGCACTGCCTTACTCTTTGAAGGAATTGTTTTAAAAGTGAATCGACTTCTCTTCCCTGATATGGTAGAATATACCAGCTGGTTTCATGTATTGCATTACTGGAGGTAATTTGCTGATTTTTTGTACAAAATATCGAGAAAGGGACTAATAAATAGTGTTTTTATGGATTATATAAAATGATTTGCCGAAAAAACGCGGTTTTAAGCCAAAATTCAGTCCCTTAGTCAAAAATTTGTACAATGAGTTGGTATATTTTATGAAAGAATACTTAAGCCACTTTTCAGCTGCCATATTATGGGAAGTTCCATATATCAACAACATCATCGGTTTTAAAATTGTTGACGGCGACTCGGCTGATATCACTGTCACCGAGCACGATGAGCGATTCCGCAAAAATGGTAAATTGGTTCACTCGTGCGAGCTCGCCCTTCCGACCGGCGCGATAACAACACGAAACGGCAAAACGGTTGCATCGCCCGAATTGCTGTTTTTGGAGCTTGCAAGTAAATTGAGCATCCACCGGCTCATCCTTCTGGGGCTGGAACTATGCGCACATCCTCCCGGCGAACCTTCAAGGTCGATCACGTCCAAGCAAAAGCTCAAGAAATTCCTTGCAAAAACTCAGGGGCACCGGCACCGGGGACACCACAATGCTGAACGGGCGGTGAAGTATGTGGAAAATGGTTCTGCGTCGATCATGGAGTCCCTTGCATATATGATCCTGACACTGCCACATGCATTGGGAGGATACGGGCTGAACGGCGCCGTTTTTAACCATGAGATTCTGATAAAAAATGAGGCGGGGCGTCTTGCACAAAATCGCTTCTATACAGATCTGTATTACAAAAAGGCAAATTTAACTGTCGAATATGAGAGCTTCGCTTATCACAACAGCCCGTCGGAGCAGGGTAGAGACATGATGCGATCAAACAGGCTTGAGAGTCAAGGCATCGTTGTGAAGCGTTTTAGCACCATTCAGCTATACAACAAGGACGCCTGCAGGGAGTTCGCCAGGAACCTTGCTGCCTGTCTCGGGAAACGAATAAATATACGCACAAAGAAGTTCATTAAGATGCACGATCTCTTGAGGGCTTTGCTTCCGGACAGAGCCTGATCAGCGGTCGGCATACTCGCGTACCGCTATCAACTGCTCTGTGGGACAGCAAATCAAATAATCAGATTCGGAAGAACTCCTTTGCATTGTCATAGAGCATCCTTTTGGCAATCTCCAAGGCCTCGGTTTTTGACAGGTATCCTTTTTGAATTTTGTTGGCAAGTGCAAGTGCAATATCTTCCTTCGCGATTTTCAAATGCCCGCAGACGCCTTCGACAAAACAGTAATCTCCGCCGAAACCGAATATCTTATTGGATGGCACCGTATCCAGCAGCTCCTCTATCATCCTGACCGAATACTCCCTGGATATTATATGAGCCCAGCAAAGGTCAACATATACATTTCTGAAGTTTTTGGCTATGGAGCAGAGTTCACCGGCATACGGATAACTTCCGTGAAATAAATCAAACCTGGCTCTGGGATATTCCATGAACAGATTAATCAGGTTTACAGGATTCGCATTGGTAATGATATTACCGTTCCCTTCCTGCAATCCCGTATGGAATTGAACCGGGATATCCAATTCAGCCGCAGTCTGTATCATCACATGCATCATAAAATCTTCGAGCGGTTTGGTGGGGCAGTCGACAGGGGCATATTCATACCAGCCGAAGAATTCTTTTGAGGAGATAATTTTATTGAATACTCTTTCAGCGTCTGCAAAATCCGTCCTGTCATACTTTATGATGCGCTTATATGCCTGAGCGCACTTAATACAGGCTATACCGTTATCTTTTTTGTTCTTCTCGATAAAGCTCCTGATGAATGCAACCCAATCTGAAAGGGTGTTAATAGAAATATTAAAGTCCCTCTCCACATTGAGGATTATATCTCTGGATTTTACCAAAAGATAATTCTCAAAGTGCAACACAGATACAAAAAACTGTTTGTCGCATTTCACATCAGCATCAAGTATGCTCTTTTCAATTTTGCAAATATCTTTCAAAACATGCTTGTATAACCCTTTTTGATTCTTTGCCTTTATTTTCAGGTCGATATCCTTATATGTATTCTCGTTAATATCATTTACTCCATATATGATATCGGTCGCATACAAAAGAGCTTTGCAATATGTCGTGTTCCTCGCTTTTTCCCAATAAGGTCTGAAGATAGACCATTTCTTCTCGAGGTCGTCAGATTCACCCTTCAGAAACATCATATCTTCATCCGGCATACCGGCAGAAATAAGATCGCATGATGCGTAATGTATCATGTAAGTATTGAAGAGGTCTATCTTGCGCTTTAAACGCGCCTCTTCGCTTTCGATATGCTCATGGGTATCAATGACCGGCATTTCCCGGATGGCATCAAGCAGCCCGGTGTAAACACTGTTGTTCGTCATAATCACCACTCCTATTTCAAGTTTTTTATGATCGTATCGGAAATGTATTTACTTGTAAGGTTGTATCTTTCCATCTGCTCTTCATAAGTGCCGATGGGTCCGAAGCTATCCGGCAGGCCTACCCGTACAAGTTTGGGCGCATTGCCCTGCTCGGCCATAACCTCAGCCACCGCGGCGCCAAGACCGCCCAGGATGCTGTGCTCTTCCGCCGAAACGATGAGCTTGGTCTCTTTGACCGCCCTTTTGATTGCGTCCTCATCAATGGGCTTGATGGTATGCATGTTGATGACCCGGGCAGCTATGCCTTTCTTCTTCAGCAACTCGGCCGCTTCCATGGAAATCGCGACAAGCGTGCCGGTGGCGATGATGGCGACATCTTTGCCTTCAGTCATTGTGACAGCCTTGCCTATTTCGAAATCATAATCCTTACGGTAAGCTATCGGATTATTCCTGCCCCCGGTCAGCCTCAGATATACAGGACCTTTGAATTTGACAGACGCCCATGTGGCTTTGATTATCTCAAGTCCGTCAGCCGGAGAGAGAATTGTGATATTCGGGCATCCGCGCATAATAGAGATATCTTCAACGGCATAATGCGTATTCCCCAATGTCCCCATAACGACACCGCCGTCAGCTCCCAATATTTTCACATTGGCTTTTTGATATCCTACGTCCGTCCTGACCTGCTCACAGCATCTCATTGCGGCGAAAGCGGCAAATGTCGTGGCTATGACGGTCTTCCCGGCAAGCGCCATACCTGCTGCTATACCTATTAGATTCTGCTCTGCGATCCCGACATTGAAGAATTTGTGAGGATATTTCTGTTTGAATGTCGTTATCCTCGTAGCATCGGATAAATCCGCCGTAAGGACTACGACATCGTCGGTATTCTCCCCTATATCCATCATCGCTTGCCCGAAAGCTCCTCTCGGGCCTATTTCAGACCAATACTTGATATTAGCATCATTTATTTGCAACATGGCTTCAAATCCTCCCCGTTTTCGTCATATCCAAGTTCCTTGAGGGCACTTATATATTGTTCGCTGGTCAACTTATTATGATGCCATAAATTATTGTTTTCAAAGAATGAGACGCCCTTACCCTTGATCGTATGGGCTATTATGACATATGGCACTCCGAAAGGCCTGTTCCTGATATGCAAGGCATCCAGAATCTGACACACGTTATGACCGTCGATCTCCCTGACATGCCACCCGAAGGCCCTCCATTTCTCTGCCAGGTCTCCGAGATACATGATATCACGACTGAGACCGTCGCTCTGCAGATTGTTCCTGTCCACTATGACAACCAAGTTGTCAAGTTTGAACTGGACAGCGGACATGATGGCTTCCCATACCGAGCCTTCATCGCATTCGCCGTCGCCATGGTATACGTATACGGAATGCTCTTTCTTATCCATCTTGGCTGCCAGCGCCATGCCGACCCCCAGTGAAAGTCCGTGCCCCAATGACCCGGTCGAAGTCTCGATACCATGTTCCAGATTGATACTGGGATGCCCGGCCAGAAAGCTGTCTTTAGTCTCGAACGTCTTGAGATAATCGACCGGAAAATATCCTGCTTCGGCCAACGCGGTATAATAACCTAAAACGCCATGCCCTTTGCTCAGGACCAACCTGTCCCTGTCCGGCCACGTCGGGTTTTTAGGATCATGTTTCATGACTGCGAAATACAATGTCGCCATAATCTCAGCCATTGAATACCCGGATCCCAGATGCGCCCCGTTGGAGCCGGCTACAAGCGCCATGTCCAGTGAATGCTTCCGCATCAGTCTTGCTTTTTCAGCAATCTTTTTAACCGTCATATCATGTGTCTCGCCCATAATGCTTTTCTTCCCTCCTGAATGATTTAGCAAAGCTACTATATTTAGATCACAAATGCTTCTGAGCTCATATTAATAGTTAAAAGCCTTAATTGCGAAATATGCCTTTGGATGATCGCATACGGGGCATTTTTCAGGCGCGTCCTTACCTTGGTGCATATGGCCGCAATTGGTGCAGATCCAGACCTGATTGTCCTTCCTGCTGAATACGGCGCCTTCGGCGATATTTGCCAGCAGCTTCCGGTATCTTTCTTCATGTTCTTTTTCTATAGCCGCCACCGCGTCAAAAAGATAAGCTATCTTGTCAAACCCTTCCTCTCTGGCAGTCTTCGCAAATCCGGCATACATGTCGGTCCATTCGTAACGCTCGCCCGAAGCGGCATCTTTCAAATTCTCGGCAGTTTCGGGTACAGCGCCGCCGTGAAGGATCTTGAACCATATCTTGGCATGTTCTTTTTCATTATCTGCAGTCTCATGGAAAAATGCCGCTATCTGGTTAAATCCTTCTTTTACCGCCTTTGACGCATAATAGGTGTATTTATTCCTTGCCTGGGATTCGCCGGCGAATGCCGCCTGGAGATTAGCCTCGGTCTTTGTTCCTTTTAATTTCGGTTCCATAATTCAAAACCATCCTTTCACGAAAGTATTACAACAGAAGCGGATATGAAATTATTATACAAAAAAAACGATACATAAGGAATATTTCAGAATAATTATTTTACCACCGCCTCATAAACTATTCATGATATCGGAAACCTGGACAGCTAATCCCTTGAAACACACGGATTCGGCAACCTCGCACAGCTTATAGGCCATGACTTTATCAATTTTCTTATCAATGAAAGAATATATGATGATCTGCTTCTGCAATTGGTCCACTATCCAATATTCATTTACTCCGCCATCCTGATATACTTTTAGCTTTCTGACAAAATCCCTGCTCCTTGTCTGCGGCGATACTATCTCGATTACCAATGAAGGTATACCCATGTATCTGTCGTTTCTATCGGTCATCGTCGCGTGATCGCATGTCACCATCAAATCGGGCTGCACTACGTTCTTTGATAATGTAATATCAAAAGGCGACGAAAGTACGCGGCATTTCTTCCTGTCAAACCATAACATGAAAACCTTGAACAATCTGGAATGCAGGACCTGATGGGTATATCCCGGTGAAGCCAGCAGGTATACCTCTCCATCTATATATTCATATCTTTCTTCATTACCTTCCGTAATCTTTACAAAATCTTCGTAGGATACCTTTTTGCCGGAATAGCTAAACGCCGTATAAGCCGCTTCCGCTTCTTTCATAACGATGTGGCCTTCCGCAGCCGCGCCGCTGCTGCTCAACCTGGCAATAACCTTATCGTTTTTCGTTACAAATACATCTTCGGCTTGGCAAACCTTCAGATATTTACCCAGATTGTTTTTCATTTCTGTTGCACTGATCTTCATCAATACCTCGCAATTTCGTTATTTGGATTTTTTGGAGTATCTATCGCCTATATTGTATCATAATGTTGTCCGAATTGCAACATTATATTAGCTGATATATTTAGCTGACAATTTAGCTAATTTATAATAACAGATTGCCGGGGGGGCGATGCCACCTTAGTTTATATATTGTAAACTTATACTAAAGTAAATGTTTATTCCAGGAGTACACATTTTCGAAAAACGTTTATCGCTACAGTAAACAATTCTTGATTGGATTTTCATGGATTAATATAAATTGAACAGCAAATCTCCTCCGCAGCTCTGAGATCATGGAACCATGACATCAATATCAGACTATATACATGATTTTGTTATCGGGGAAGTAATGCCGGAACTCGTCGCGCAGGAATTGTTCGCTTTCGCCCCTTATGATCCGGTTATAGCAATACCGGCCTCTGCCCCTCCCGGTCATTATGGACTTGTCGAACAAATCGACGGCGTGCGGGAAAGCCTCGGTATTGATCATCCTATGAACATAACTGTAGGTCATGAAAATAACCTCGAAGAAGGCTTCGGCTTTGACTTTGTGTGATAACGAACCGGCGAGCGTCTCGAATAACTCATGATACATCGTGCGCCAATCATCGATTAAAACCACCGGTGCAATAAGGATTCCAATCTTATATCCTGCATCCTTAAGGTCATTCAACGCGCGTATCCTGCCTTCAAGAGAAGAGGTCCCGAATTCGACCTTCTTTATGATCCGATGTGGATTGACGCTCATCCGGACAATTGCACGGCCTCTGTGGTCGGCGTTGAGGATAGGATCGACGGTATCGAATTTGGTGGGGAAGGTGATATAACCTTTTTCATTCCTGCAGAAACTCTCTATAGTCCATTCGAGATTGTGCGTGATGGTATTTTCGAGGACAAGGTCACTGTTGCTGCCGATCTCGAAGGTGAGGTCCCTGTCGCTTTTTTGGGCGGTATCCAGCAATTTGCCGAGCATCTGCTCCCTGTTTACGAAAAGCCTGAGATATGAGCATTTATTGTAATTACATACCAAATAACAATACAGGCACATCGCGCTGCAACCTGAAGATGTGTAAGGTACCAGGAAATCGGACGTCTTTGAATTGGGGACATATTTGTGGGTCTTCCTGATACCAATCACGAGGTTCTGCTTCATACGTGCAAATTCACAATTCTGCTTACCCCGCAGCTCAGGGATATTATTGTGGCTCTTAATCTTTATCCATTCGGCATCGCCGAACTTCTTGCGGAGAAATTTCCCTAACTCGTAATTCAGAGCGTCTTCTTCATAATATACCGACACCGACACCGCCTTATGCTGATTTAACCCCGCAATTTAACCCCGCAACTTAACCCTGTAACTCAACCCTGCAACTCAACCCCTATGCCGCTTCCGAACTCATTGCATCTTTTTATTGC
>CAYWGM010000020.1:23998-27778 GCA_964457875.1 uncultured Eubacteriales bacterium
AACCCTGCAACTCAACCCCTATGCCGCTTCCGAACTCATTGCATCTTTTTATTGCTTCTTCGTCAGGCACCCATAACTCTTTGATCCCGTCACTTAAAGCTTTGGCGCCAGCGCTGAAGATTTCAAATCCTGACTGTTCAAGTATTTCCCGAATTATCTTCGGTGATTCGCCGCTCCAGCCATAACTTGCGAAAGCCGCCGCCTTCTTGCCTTTGAAGCCGAGCCCCCTGATCCTGTCAAGGATTGCCGCCGTAGAAGACAGAACACCTCTGTTGACTGTCGGCGAACCGACAAGTATTGCTTTTGATTTGAATACTTCGGCGATGATCTCTGTATTATCCGACCGCGCTGAATTAAAGAGCTTTACATTGATTTTGCCGTTCGAGGTCCTGATGCCCTGCGCTATGGCTTCCGCCATCTTTCTTGTGGAATTCCACATGGTATCGTAGATTACCGTTACCTGATCCTCCTGATAACCCTGTGCCCACTCGGTATATTTGTTAACAATTTGCATCGGATTGTTACGCCAAATAACGCCATGGCTCGGGCAGATCATATCCAAAGGCAGATTGAATCCGGCCACTTCATTTATCTTCTGTGTGACGAACTTGCTGAAAGGCGTCAGGATATTGGCATAATACTTCAGTGCCTCATTGAACAGCTCGGCTTGATCCACCAGGTCGTTGTACATGTATTCGGAGCAATAATGCTGACCGAAAGCGTCGTTGCTGAACAAGATATTGTCCCCGGTCAGATAGCAGAACATGCTGTCAGGCCAGTGCAGCATCTTTGCCTCAACGAAAACGAGGCTTTTTTTGCCCAGGCTCAATTTGTCGCCGGTCTTGACAGCCACGAAATTCCAGTCCTTATGATAATGGCCTTTCAATGATTTGACGGCGTTGGCCGAGCAGTAAATCGGCGTATCGGGGATCTCCCTCATTAATTCAGGCAGAGCGCCGCTATGATCTACTTCCGCATGATTTGAAACGATGTAATCGATCTTGTCCAAATCGATCTCCTGCTTCAGCTTCTGCACGAATTCTTTTGCAAACGGCTGCCATACGGTATCGATCAGTACGGTCTTTTCATCGCGCACAAGATAGGAGTTGTACGTTGAGCCTTTGAGCGTGGAATACTCCTCGCCGTGGAATTTCCTCAATTCCCAATCGGTCTTGCCTACCCATGTCACATTCGCGTTTATCTTGAAGCTCATATCATATTCCTCATTAGGTATCTGTTATTCACATCAGACCAGTTGACCAGATTCCACCAGGCCTCTACAAACGCAGCCCTTCTGTTCTGATACTTGAGATAATACGCATGCTCCCATACATCTACCGTTAAAAGCGGTATGACGCCCCACTGGGTCAGGTCCTGGTGCTTCTCCGCCTGCAGTATGACGAGTTTGTCCAGAAAAGGATTCCAGCCAAGGATCGCCCAACCTGAGCCTTCGACTGCAACCGCGGCAGAAGCGAACTGCTGCCTGAAAGTGCTGTAACTGCCGAATGCGGCGTCTATCGCTGAAGCGATGGCTCCCGACGGTACGCCGCCTCCGGCCGGTTTCATGTTTTCCCAAAACAAGGTATGAAGCATATGTCCCGAACCATGAAAGGCCAATTCCCTTTCCCAGTGCTTGATAAGCGAGAAGTCGCCTTTTTGCCTCGCATCCTCGAGCTTTGCCTCCGCATTGTTCAATCCGTCGACATAGGCTTTGTGGTGCATATCGTGGTGCAGCCTGACGGTCTGTTCGTCATAATGGGGCTCAAGCGCATCATACGGGTATGGCAGTGCAGGCAATGAATAAGCCATTTCATCATCCTCCATTCATCTGTACATTTATTATGCTTATTTTATCTTGTTAATATCAACTTTACCAGAGCTATCGACTGAAATCTCATATTCATGACTCTCCGCAGCCTCCCCCACACCTTCCCATGACCTGTAATAATCAAGCTTCATTACTGTTTTGCCTTCCTTCAACCCTTTGAATTCCCAAATATGTGTTCCTGCCGCGCCGACAACGCCTGTGTCCGCTTTAGGCTCGACATACTCATCTTTGGTGACCTCGACGATGGATTCATCATCAAGCGTATAAAACCATGCGTAACCTGTAGAAGGATTTTCAGGCAATTCTATCTTAGCCTGGATATCTGCCTTGCCAGCGGCCGTATCTTCAGCACCGCCGCTGAACAGTCCTGTTGAAACCCCGATTACGGTCCCTGCCAGCAATACGACTATTGCCGCCACGATGATGATTATCATGCTCTTTTTCATACTAACCAGCCTCCTATTATGATCTTGTGATATTTATCACATTATTCTTATAGGTTATTAGAATGGCATTCATGAAAAATTGTTCCATAATGTTCCAAAATAAATTTGCACTAAATTAATTGAGAACTGATTTTTAAGCCCATAACCTGCCATGAAGCTTTTGTATCTGGCCTTTTGCCGCAGCAAGCTTTTGGCCGGCTTTTTCACCTCTTTCAAGGTATTCATGCATAAGGCCGCCTTCTTCGCGGCACAATCCATCGTGTTGCGGAAAGACTTCCCTGATCAGGTACATGGCGTATTTGACCAGCCTGAACGGTCCGAATGCCCTGACAGACTCTCCGGGCACCGATTCAACTGCGACACTGTACAAATCCTTAATGCTGCCGATGATCTCATCCTTGCTCAAAGAAGGTGAAAACGCAATAGTATAATACCAGCCGAAAAGCGTGCCGCCATTGCAGGTATTGCAAGTATTGCATGTATTGCATGTATTGCATGTATTGCATGCGCTGCAGGTATGGGCGTCGCTCACCCCGACGATGGGGATGTTCCGGCCTTTCGCCCTCTCCTCGTTATATCGCGCAACTGCAAGCGTATTGCTTTCCTCCTCCCGCCTCTCATATCCTCCTATTATCTCAAGCGCATCAAACGGCTGCGTTTCATGCAGATAAGATATTACGGTATCAGAGATAAAATAACCGTAACCGACACGCCAGTAAGGGTGGCAGAATATCGCCAGTCCGCCGCTTTCGCGTATCCTGTCGAAGCACCATATGCTTGAGGCGCACTGGTAACGGGCGTCTTCGTCGGTTATGCCCGCACCGGCCATATCTTTTTCGATTTCGCCGACTTGCTTCAAATACTCGGATTCGTTTGAGTTCATCTTCTCATTTATACTGTAACTGCCGCCAAAACTAATTATATGAACCGGGTTGTTGATTGGATGCACTTCCTCGCCCCTGCAGATGAGGAGGTCGATATCGGCGTCTTCAAACGCCTTCTGGGATTCTACCGATGGAAAATATCTACCATGGTCGGTTATTGCCATGAAATCGAGGCCGATTTGCCTGCACGAGGCAGTTACATATCCGGGAGATTCTTTACCATCGGAATGGTGCGTATGGAGGTGCAGGTCGCCTTTGTACGGCTTCCGGCTGAACAGATCTTTTTTTAGCGAATAGATGTAAAAACTCATTGCACCGGCGTTACCACCATCTTTATCTCTTGCCCTTATTTCGAGTATATGTTCCTGCTCGCCTTTAAAATACTGCCTGATTTCAAGAATTCCGTCGACAGGCTTGATAATCCTGGCTTCCTGATATTTATACTCGCCTATATCGGAGAAATGCTCCATAGGATAATACCGGTATTCATATTCGGCGTCATCCTTTATGAAAGGACTTGCAGCGCATTTTCCCTTGATCCGTATAACAGTGAAGCAATCTGCCGGAACGATTTTGGGGAATACATCGAATTGATTTGCTGACATGTTTGCTGACATGTTTG
>CAYWGM010000020.1:27878-29489 GCA_964457875.1 uncultured Eubacteriales bacterium
GTGACATGTTTGATGACATATGGATTCAGATCATCTCCTTCTGGACAGAGCCAGCCTTTAGCGCCGTATATGCGGCTCTGACATCATACAGCCTGCTCACCAGCAGTGCGACAGCTCCTATGCCCGATACAGCCACCCAGAAGATCAGGACGCCCCCCCAGCCGGACAGGTCGACAATGATTCCGGTGGCAAAGGCTGCAAGGCCTGCGGCCATATATGAACAAAAATCCAGGAAACCTGCGACTGACGATACTTTGCCGTATTTTGCAAATCTCATCGGGAATACCCCGAGCAGCATGGTATTGGCCCCGTACATCATGGCCGAAGACAAACCGAGAAATACAAGCCCGATCAAAGCATTCGTGCTGCCAAGCGTAATCAGACCGCCTATCATAAATATGCCGGCGACGAACATAACAATAGTAGTGTTTCTTTCACGGTATTTCAGCGTTTTATTAAGCCGGCCCGCCAGCATCATGCCACCGAAATTCAATGCCGGGATGGCGATGATCAAGGCACTCGTAGCCTGGATATCGATTGCGTATCTCTCAATGAAGAATGTCGGCGCCCAAAGCATTATGCTGTCTTTTACAATGCCCTGCGCAAAACATGCTATTGCAACAAACCACAGTTTGCTTTTTTTTATGATATACCGGAATGAAAAGTCTTCATTCTGACCGGAAATCACTTTATCAGACGGCTCTATTTCTGCCGGTCCGGCTGATACGACGTCAGTCAGGCCTTCATCAACAGGCTTAAAACCGGCATCTTCCGGGCGATTCCTCAAATATTTGTACCAAATGAATGAGAATATAAGGATGAATATGCCCGGAATCCAGAATATCCATTTCCAGTTCAATAATCTGAGGATTTGTCCTGACAGCCCCCATGCCAGCAGAAAACCTCCTATCATGGAGGTCGATATGCCAATCGCAGCGGAACTCCTCTTCCGGGGCGGGATCCAGAGTGAAACCGTCTTTGCCATCGGCCCCCACAGCATGGACTGAAAAAAGCCATTTATCGCCCATAATACACACATCACGAGCAAACTCGCGGAAAAGCCGAATAGGATATTGGCAAGCGCCGTCATGAAAAGTCCGATGAATATGTATAACCTGCTCGATACTTTGTCCCCGATGTAGCCGTTTATGAGCTGCCCGATTCCGTATACCCAGAAGGACAGGCTGCCGATGATGCCGATCCGGGTCTTGCTGACATTCAGGAAATCCTGCAATTCAGGAATCGCGACTGAAAGGTTCACCCTGCCGAAATATATGCACGCATAAGCGCACCAGCACAATATCAGTATCCTGATCTGCCAGCTTTTGAAGGACACACGCGCCCTGATCAACAATCACTCCTCACTCGAATACCAACTAACTATTCGAATACCACCATCTGATGTCCGTTTATCTCAGGGACCTCTATACTCGTGTAGCCGTCATCGTATGAGAATGCAAGTTCTTTCCGCTGCGGGGCGAGATATACCTTAGCCGGCTTTTTATCGGTCCTGACCGAGATCTTCGAATTAAACAGCGGTATCTTGTCCTCGATGGTGTCGAGGGCTTTGCATCTCCTATGCGGGATATAGTGGAGCAGATGCAGAATATA
>CAYWGM010000020.1:29589-31889 GCA_964457875.1 uncultured Eubacteriales bacterium
TGCTGGTGCGAACAGAAATGGTCGTACGCCCTGTTGAAATACGGATCGACGACATAAGCCAATACCGTACTGCCATGAAGGGCCTTCACCACTTCGCCCCGCTCATACATTACATAGTCCATGGGGAGAATGTCTTTGAAATTCTCCGGTGTTATCCTAGCATATCTCGGGCAGAATTCGTCTTCCGATACATACTCCACGCCGAAATCCTTCAGCGCGAATTCATTAGCAATGCCGGGCTTGAGGCCCGACTTGCCGGTCAGCAGCACCTTGCCGCCCTGTTTCAGATATTTGGAAATTTTACCGGCAACATTGTCCGGTAACTCGACTTTATCAGGGATTATCAAAAGGTCATAATTGTCAATATCGCTGGTATAGTCGACCACATCATACAACTGGTGCGATTCCGTCAGCATCCTGTATACGCCTTCATCGGCAGTCATTGCGACTTGTGTGACCCTTGTGCCGGCGCTTACATCAAGAGTGAACCTGGCTTCAGTGGCCTTTGCGCTGGCGTATACGCCGATTTGCGATACCTTCCCGGATTTGCCGCACCATTCTTCTTTACTTTTAATCTGGCCGAATACCTGACCGATCCTGGTGTAGACCGATTTGTCGATCTTGCCCGAGGGGTGCAGCTGATCCCCGACACAACACTTGGCGCCGTTCGATATGGCCCTGAAACACTCGTATTCAAGCGCCGCGATATTCCTCAGCGACCCGAAGTCAGCCCATGATTTATGGAATTTGCCATTCATCATAGCTAATTCCTGATCATATTTGTTCAAATAATTGACAAGGACCGGAAAATGCGAGTATCCCCAGGCAGGAGACGGCAGCGACTCAATATCAACGAAGGACATATTGTTTCTTCTGTTAGCGGAGGATAATTTCTCGTCGTCGATCAGGTCGAATTCGGCTGGGAACCCGTTGAAATATATTTCGAGACCCGGATCGATGCACATCAGATACTCATACATCTCTTTCATGAACTTTATCTGAACCAGCCTGTCATGTTTCACAACATCCTGCTCCGAGGCCGGATCGAGACCCATTTGGCGCATTTCAGCCATACACGACTTACATATGCATTTAGCCGTAAGAATGATGTCTATCCAATACCCGTCTGGTTTGTAAAGGTCATAGATCTCGTTGAATTCCTTTTTAAGATATGCCTTATGCTCTTCGTTATTGTTGCAAAGCCAGCGCCATGCAGCCTCGTAGGGCTTCTTCACGCCGAGTATCCCGTCCATGCTGACCTGCATCCACTCCGGATGACGGTCGCACCAATCCTCGTTCCACACCACCGTAGTATATGCGCAAGCCCTTATGCCTTCGCGGCGGCAAGCCTTCATCTGCTCGCCGAAAAGATCGAAGTTCAACCCGGGATGCATCGTGCCTATTTTTGTCGGATAATAATACATCCCGTGATGGCACTTGGCAAAAAGATTGATTGAATTTACATTTGCGTCCTTGAGTGTTTTTATGAATTCATCGGCGTTGAAGTCCTTGCCCACGTCTTTTATCAAAGGCGATGTGTGAAAGTCCATATGTATCTGCCTGAACGGCAACTCTTTAATGGGTTTTTTCGTGGTCTGTTTCTGCTTCTGCATAGTCTGCTCATAGCCCCTTCCCGAGATAGATATTGTAATATCCCGATATAAAATATATTATCACAGGAAATAAGAGCAAGCCATACGCTACCCGAATATTTTTATCTTCTTGCTATGATGCTGTTTGCGGCATGTTTATGGCATATCCCGCCAGGATGCTCATCCTCAAAAACGAAGGAATTGAATTCAATTATATCCCAATCAGAATATAGCTCCTTAAGTTCACCTTCGTCAAACAACGCTTTAGTAAAGGGCACATTATCAGGAGTCGCAGGAAGTTTATTTGTAAATATGCCGATAATATTAAGCCCATCCGGATTCGTATTTTTCTTCATATCGCTGATGAACCTCTGCCATTCCCGCTTTTCAACCAGGTGGAACACACCGTGAGAAAGGATAAGATCATATGTCTTGCTGAAAATATAAGTTGTCAGATCCTGTACCCATGCATTTACTTTAATATTGTATTCTTCTGCAATTATTTTCAATTTCAGGATACCTGCCTCTGAAATATCAAAGGCGTCCACATTATGTCCAAGCGCCGCCAAATAAAGCGAGTTACGACCTTCTCCGCATCCGATATCTAAAACGGTCATATCAGGTTTGAGCGATGATGCTATGTTTTGGACATCATATGTAGGCTTTTTGCCGAAAGTCGCTGCTGACAAGTCAGAATATGACTTTTCC
>CAYWGM010000021.1:0-13975 GCA_964457875.1 uncultured Eubacteriales bacterium
AATTTATAATATTATGCAAATCAATCCGCTGCTGCCCTCATTTATTATCCGCTGCAGTGTTTCCTGCAGTTTGAGCTGAGCGTCCTCCGGCATTTTTGTAAGCTTGTTATGCAGGTCTTCGCTGATAAGTTCATGCAATGATTTGCCGAATATATTCGATTGCCATATCTTCGACGGCTCGTTTTCAAATTCCCTCAGAAGATAGGTGACCAGTTCCTCCGATTGTTTCTCGGTTCCGACAAGAGGCGCCAACTCCGACTCGATATTCGTCATTATCATATGTATCGATGGAGCGCTGGCGCGCAAGCGCACGCCAAACCTGTTGCCATGCTTTATTATTTCGGGTTCTTCCAGTGAAAGCTCATCCATGACCGGCATGACCATCCCATACCCTTTTGTCCTGACGTCGCTCAACGCCGTTTCCATCCTGTCATATTCCTTCTTTATTCTTGAGAGATTTTTTATCATGCTTATGAGCATATGATCGCCATCGATATTTACACCCGCTTCTTCGCTCAAGACCCTGTAGAACAATCCGTCGGCCATGCTCAGATCTATAAGCACTGCCCCGTCGCCCGGATCGATATTTTCCGCAGAAGCATTTGCAATAAAGTCATATTTGCCGAATTGACCGGCTGTATCTCTCGCCTGCCGCATACTCCTGACCTTGCCGCATGTCTCCCTGACCGCATCGGCCAGATCCCTCCTGAGCCAGTGATCCTCATCCAACGCATCCACCCATGCAGGCAGATCGACTCCTATCTCACGCACCGGGAATTCAAGCAATACCCTCTCCATTATGTCATTCAGGTCATCGATACGCATCTGCACAAGATCCGTCAGTATCACCGGCACAGAATAAGCCTCTTCAAGCTCATCCCGCAATCTCATCGCTTCCGGTTCGTAAGGCCTCGCGGAATTGAGCAGAACTATGAAAGGTTTATTCAAAGCTTTTAGCTCATTTGCCACCTTCCTCTCGGAATCGACATACTCTTCCCTGTCCAGATCGGTTATCGTACCGTCGGTCGTCACCAACAGGCCTACCGTCGAATGGTCAGTGATAACCTTACGGGTGCCGTACTCCGCCGCTTCGCTGAAAGGGACCTGATGTTCGAACCATGGAGTGGTCACCATCCGGGGCATGTTGTTCTCATAATGACCGATAGCGCCCCTGACCATGTAGCCGACACAATCCACCAGCCTTACTTTGAACCTCACGTTATCGCCGACGGTTACTTCCACAGCTTCCTCCGGGATGAACTTCGGCTCGACGGTCATTATAGTCCTGCCTGCCGAACTCTGCGGAAGTTCATCACGCGTCCTGTCCCTCACATGCTCGTTTTCCATATTCGGGAGCACGAGCAGTTCCATGAATTTTTTGATGAAAGTTGATTTTCCGGTCCTGGCAGGACCGACAACACCTATATAAATGTTTCCCTGCGTCCTTTCGGCAATCTGCCGGTAAATATCATAGCTGTTCAACAGAATAACCCCCTCGCCGTAAACCCGATTACAAAACAGGCAGGCAAAGCTTGCACAATAACTAATATAAATATATGAACTTATTTGCTTATTATGACTTTGAGGGCCTTATTTTTGAATTCGACCGTTATCGGCAATCCGGGTCCTTTTTCCCCGTCGATGGAAAGGTCTATGTTTTTGGCAGACTCGATGCGGCAGTATCTGGATTTGAAAGATATTACATTCCTGTCATCCAGCAGCTTGTTCTGCAAAGCTTTGAAGAATAGCCCGGCAATATCAACAGTCTTGCATTTCCTGATTATCACCATATCCATCAGGCCGTCGGACAGATCAGCATATTTGTTGACATTGGAAAACCCGCCTGCATGCCTGCCGTTGGTGATGATAAAAAGGAATACGTCATCTTCGAAAGAACCGGAATCCATTTGTATTTTTATATTGAAAGGCCTTACCGTCGGCATCTCGCCAAGCGCGTGCAGATAATATGCGAGAGGCCCGATCCTTTTCTTCAATTTCCTGCTCGTATTGTACGTCACATCCATGAATATCCCGCCGGCGCAGGTATTTACAAAATAGTCGCTGTCATTGATAAGCCCCGCATCTATGGCGGTAACATTCCCCTTAACAATAATATCAAGACATCCGTCAAGTTCCGATGGCATTCCAAGGCTTCTGGAAAGATCGTTGCATGTGCCCGACGGTATGATTCCCAGAGGCAGGTCAAGACCGTTTTTGAGTATAAGGTTTGCGGCGGTGTTTACAGTCCCGTCGCCCCCCGATACGACGACGCAGGAATAATCATCCGCCGCCATCACCTCTTTCAGGACCGGGGGGTAATCTCCTTCAGTACGAAAAGGAACGGTAATATATCCGGATGCCCCGAACTTCCTGATTATCGCATCGAGGTTTCCCGGAATATTCATACCGACCCATGCCGGATTATATACAAATAATATTTTTTTTGTATTCATATCACCATATTTTACACTAAAAGCAGCATGCATGTCATCAGGATATAAAAGATGATTACTAAAATCAACGGCCAATGTGAAAATATTGAAATGATATCTTTCCCGGTATGACTTATCGGAGCCTTAATCAACACTTCATTTTTCGATGTCGCTTTCTTCAGAAGCGCTGCGAACACTATTGTCAAAACAAGACCGATAGCCCCGTACAAGGCAAGATAGCCCAATTCTTCAAGACTGATCGTATTACTGTAATTATTCGAATCCCTCCCGATGTACTGCAGCACCTCGGCGATGGAATTATTGAGAAAATGGGCCGTCATTCCGGCTATGAGTGAATTGGTTCTAATAACATAATACCCGATGAGGATCCCAAGAAATATCGGGCCGACAAGATTAGTTATATCGAAGTGGAATATCCCGAAAAGTATGGCCGAAAAAAACACGGCTTTCATCGTGCCTCTTGTTTCATATGCCCTCAAAACAAGCCCGCGATGCATGACCTCTTCGCAAAATGCGGGCGCAAGGGCTATCACAAGCAGTCCGACCAATAATTCCGCCGGATTTTGAGGGACTGGTACCGATTGGGCAGGAAGTTCATTTACATACTGGATAAAATATGCTGCGGCATTATTCAGGAACAACGCTACGAAATATGCGGGCGCCGCTATGAGGAATATCAGCAATGTAGGTATGAAACCGGGGTTATTCAATCTGAATACATACTTAATATCCAATCTTTTATGGAGGGCATATACCACCACCGGCAGGAGGATGAACACCAATTCGCCGGTCAACGTTATACCATAGAAATTATCTTTAAGAAAATCAAAACCGTAAATCAGCGCCAAGGCCACAAGCAAAAGCTGGAAACAGATAAACATAACGGAAAAACTCAGCAATACGATATTTGTCCCGGCCATTGCAACCTTTTTTTCCATAAGACCTCCGTCAGATAATTATCTCATCTTCGGTAATTATCATATCCAGCGCAATATCATGTCCTTCTGAAGGCACGTTTTCAAGAACCTGAAATTCATATGCCAACCCTATTTTCATACAGTCACTTCTCACATTCGATAGATATCTGTCAAAATATCCCGCTCCATAGCCGATACGCCGCCTTTTCCTGTCAAATGCGATGCCCGGCACTATCACAGCGTCCAACTCCCCGGGAAGATATACCCGCAGGGAGCAATCGCCGCCGCATATGCAGTCTGCCGGCTCATATATCCCGAATGTGCCGGCTTTGAGGTCCTTGTCGATATCCCTGATCTCGCAGGCGCGCATCTTTCTGTCTTCCGGACAATCCTTCACTATGGCAGGGACGCATACGCTCCTGCCTTCGCCGATGAGACGACGCAGCAATACCCTTGTCGGAACCTCGTTCCTCATATCGACATAACATAGGATGACATTGCATTTTGCAAATTGTTCCATACCGAACAACCTATCGATGATAATATCCCCCCTTTGCAAAACTTCCGCAGGGGGCAGTGAATCACGCATCCCTATGACCCTGTTTCTCAAGTCGTTTTTAGTAACGACCTTGGGATCTTCGCCGCGCTTCTGAAGGCTAAGGCAGAAAGGGCATCGTTTTGCGTATTTGTATAATTCCTCGCCGCAGTAGCTGCATACTGTCTTCATCAGAACAGCATCCCCTCCACATAATCATTCACAAAATCAGGAAGAGCCGATAATTCAATATATCTGATCTTCTTTCTCAGCAAATTGGCTTGTTTCATCATTTTTTTAGAAAGCAGGCCTTCCACAGCCCCTGACCCTGCTGCGTTGCCTATTGATTCTACCCTGCCTTCCAGCTCTTTCGGGAGCAGCCCGATGGTCAACGCGCTGTCGATATTCAAATAGCTTCCGAATCCTCCGGCAAGCAACACCTTTTGAATATCATCCAGACAAACGCCCCTTTGTCTGACGAGAGTCATGATACCCGCGGAAATAGCGGCTTTGGCGTTTTGAATCTCCCTGACATCCTTTTGCGAAATGATAATATCGCTGCCGGTCGCACATTCAGCCGCTGCCGCAATCAAAAAGGCATTATTTCCGTCTTTGGTGATTATCCGTGAAGCATAACCGGGGCTTTTCCCGGTTACCTCACCGGCATCGCAGATCCGGCCGGTCTCATCGATTATCCCTTTATCAAGCATGCCGGCTATAATGTCGATGATGCCCGAACCGCATATTCCTATAGCTTTTTTATTATCTATTGTTGTGAATTCAAGGCGTTCATTGAACCTGACGCTGTCGATCGCGCCCGAAACCCCTCCGGTCCCGTTACGGATATTAGCCCCTTCAAATGCGGGACCAGCCGCTGTAGAACATGCCAGCATCCCATCCCTGTTCCCAAGGACGATCTCTCCGTTGGTCCCAATGTCGATAAGCAGCGTAAGTGCGCCGCCTTCGTAAATCCCGCTCGATAATGCGGCGGCAATCGTATCGGCTCCTATGTAAGCCGAGAGACAAGGGAAAACGAAAGCATATCCCGCCGGATTGATCCTGACGCCGCATTCCGCCGCCCTGAACCGGTGAGGTCTTGTTGTGACGGGTATAAATGGCGAAACAGCGATATTCTTTGACGGAATCCCCATCAAAAAATGCATCATTGTTGTATTTCCCACAAATACGATCTGGTAGATGTCTTTCCTCCGGATTCTGTTCTTCCGGGCCAGCGTGCCGATCATTGCATTGACGCAGCCTGCGATTTCGGATTGCATCCGTATCGTACCCGCCGGTGTATTGATGGTATGATCGATGCGGGACAACACATCGGCGCCGAATTTATTCTGCGTGTTCATCATCGAATGTACGCCGATCCTTTTGCCGTTTGTCATATCGTAAAGGTAAGCGGCCACGGTAGTCGTCCCTATGTCAACCGCGAGACCATACATCCTGCCTGATGTATCGCCCGGTTCCATACCCACAAGTTCATCTTCTATATATACTCCGGTGACTTCAAAACAATTCTCTCTTAATGCAAACGGGAGCGTTCTAAGCAGATCCATCCTAATATCTGAACAGGTCTGGACGGAATCCTGCACAGTTTGGCTGGCGATCGACGCAACACGATCAATATCGGGCATCTGATCGCTTATATCCGGTTGATCCAGTTTAAAATGCCTTTTTGCCATTACCGGCTCGAACCTGATGTCTCGGAGTCTTCCCCCGGTCATTATCTTAGCCTCTCCGGCTTTTTGATCCATATATATGTCATATACGTCAATATCCGAGTTGATCCTGTAATAACAGGCAAGCCTTGCCCCTCCAGCGTCCCTATTGCCTGTAAGCTGAGCCTCTTCCACGGAAACCGGACTGTCATCCCCACGTATATTGACCAGGCATTTTCCGCATTTTCCGTTTCCGCCGCAGGCGGATTCGAAGGCAAAACCGGAATCGATCAGGAATTCGTAGAGCCGCGTCCCTTTTAAAGCTAACTTTTCAATAACATTTTCACTGTCACTGAAATGAAGTCTGACTTTGTATTTCATATTATCCATTCATTTATTCGATGGGCACATAATCATTAATTTCAGCATCGCTGAATGTGCCCATTTCCTTATATGCCGCCACTGCCGCATCTATTATATGAAACATAAGAGCGGCCCCGGTACCCTCGCCCAGCCTCATACCAAGGTTCAGCGCAGGCCTTATGGATATAGCCTCCATGATCAGGCCGCTGCCGGGTTCCGCCGAGCAGTGCGAGGCAAAGACGAATTCACGCACGTCCGGATTCATCCTTATAGCTGCGAGAGCCGCGGCGGAAGATATGAACCCGTCGATGACGATAGGGAGCCTGTACGCCGCAGCGCCGATGAAGCACCCGGCAAGTCCCGCCAGATCCAAGCCGCCCACCTTTGCAAGGACATCCACCGGGTCGCCCGGATCCGGTTCGTTAAGGCTTATAGCCTTTTGTATTGTCGCTATCTTATTCTCAAGACCCCCCGGAGTCGAGCCCACTCCCTTACCTACAAGGTATTCTACCGGTTTGCCGGTGAATACGGCGGCGATAGCGCTGCTTGTGGTCGTATTCCCGATGCCCATCTCGCCGGTCGCCACAAGCTGATATCCCTTATTTTTAAGATCGGCCATGACCCCGATACCGGCGCATATGGCTCTCAAAGCCTCATCACGTGTCATTGCGGGACCTTTGGTCATATTGCGCGTACCTCTCATGATCTTCCTGTCAAGGATACCTTTGTTCCTGATTTCATCATCAACACCGATATCCACTACGAGGATTTCCGATCCTGAATGTCTTGAAAGCGCATTGATACCCGCTATTCCTTTCATAAAACTGTGAGTCATCAGGGAAGTGACTATTTTCGGCGCCTGGCTTACACCCTCATCCACTACCCCGTTATCAGCGCACATTATTACGACCATTTTCCTTTGGACATCGGGAAACATATGTCCCGTTATGCCGGCCAGCCTTTTCACGATCTCTTCGAGCATCCCGAGGCTTCCTACAGGTTTGGTGAGCCCGTCAAGCCTTTTTTGCGCCGACTCCATGGCCGATGCATCCAGTTCGGTAATGCTGTCCAGCGTCTTTTTAATAAAACTTTCATGCCCCATGCAGCTTTTGCCCATTATTTATCCCCGATCGTATTGTTCTGCTTATTGTTCTGCTCTCTTTGGGCCAATTTCGCCCATGTATCCTTCAAAGGCACTATCCTGTTGAAAACCGGTCTGTTTTCGGATGAATCGATATGATCGGCATAGAAATAGCCCACCCTCAGGAATTGGAACCTGCTCCCGGGCAAAGCGCCGGCAAGATCGGGCTCTGCTTTGCAGCGGCTCAGCGTCTGAAGCGATGATGAATTAATATAATCCTTGAAATCGATCCCTTCAGGCGTCTCTGCAGGATTCGGCACGGTAAAAAGATTATCAAACAGCCTTACATCTACATCGACGGCGTGTTCCGCAGATACCCAATGCGAAGTGCCCCTGACCTTTCTTCCATCGGCTGTAACGCCTCCGCGCGAAAGCGGATCATATGTGCATATGACTTCGCGTACCTCGCCCGTATGCTCATCCTTGACGACGCCCTGGCAGGTGATATAGTACGCATACTTCAATCGTATCTCCTTGCCGGGAGCCAGCCTGTGAAAACCCTTGGGAGGGTCTTCGCAGAAATCCTCGCGCTCGATATATATCACTCGTGAAAAAGGTATCTTCCTCGAGCCGGCAGATGCATCTTCCGGATTGTTCTCGGCATCGAACTCCTCCGCTTTGTCTTCGGGATAGTTTACGATGGTCACCTTCAGCGGTTTCAAAACGACCATCACCCGGTTGGCATGAAGGTTGAGGTCTTCGCGTATGCAATGCTCGAGAAATGATATATCAACTATACTGTTACTCTTCGAAACGCCGATCATTTCGGCGAAATTCCTTATGGATAACGGTGTGCAACCCCTCCTTCTGAGGCCAGATATCGTTGGCATCCGTGGATCGTCCCATCCTGATACGTATCCTCCTTTCACCAATTCGAGGAGTTTACGCTTGCTCATAACGGTATATGTCATATTTAGGCGCGCAAATTCGATCTGCCGCGGAGGGGCGCTCACGCCGCCGGCATTAAGAAACCATTCGTACAAAGGCCGGTGGTCTTCAAACTCAAGTGTGCAGATCGAATGCGTAATCCCTTCGAAGTGATCCGACAAAGGATGAGCGTAATCATACATGGGATAAATGCACCATTTGTCACCTGTCCTGTGATGAGCAGTCCTCGATATGCGGTACATGACGGGATCCCTCATATTGAGATTGGGCGAGGACATATCTATCTTTGCCCTCAAAACACGCGAACCGTCCTCAAACTCCCCGTCCTTCATCCTCATGAACAAGTCAAGGTTCTCTTCAACGCAGCGTTTTCTGTAAGGGCTTTCGCGTCCAGGCTGAGTCAGCGTGCCTCTGTATTGCCTTATTTCCTCGGAGCTGAGGTCGCAGACATAAGCTTTTCCAGCCTTAATCAGATTGAGGGCATATCCGTACAGCCTGTCGAAATAATCAGACGCGTAAAAACACCGGTCGTTCCAGTCGAATCCAAGCCACCTGACATCCTCTTTTATTGATTCGACATACTCGATATCCTCTTTGCCGGGATTGGTATCATCAAACCTCAGATTGCACAGGCCGTTATTCCTCGCCGCCATACCGAAATTAAGGCATATGGCTTTTGCATGGCCTATATGAAGGTATCCGTTTGGTTCGGGCGGGAAACGCGTACGGACTTTTTTACCATATCTGCCGGTAATATTGTCTGCATTTATGATTTCCTGAATAAAATTAACATGATTTTCCGTCATTTTATGCTCCATTCCATATTTGTGAATAGTTTACCATAGCAGGGCGCTAAAATAAAGAGCCGCAACCATCGCTTTCCTGAAGGTTGTGGCCTTTATTCGCATATGTTCGAACGTATGGATGATTTACTGGCTGACCACCTGGAAGTCTGCAGTATTGACCTGTTTCCCGTCAAGAAGTATCTTCACCTTGTAATCACCTATGGGAAAATCCTGAACATCCTTGGTCAGTGCGAAGCTGAACCATCTGCTGCCTTCGATCTGCAAAACAGGGCCATCCAGGCTGGAATTGGAATCGACGTGGACCCATATCGCCTGGATTTCAGTACCCTGCGGCGCATTTCTGATAATTCCCGTTACGTAAATCACAGGAGAATCAGGCGCAAATGTACTGGAAATATCGACAGGCTCGCTTGTCTGCTCATTGATGCCTGTGGATGTATTCAAATCCGTAATTTTTGCCGTCGAAAAATTAAAATTGAAGTCAATGATGCCGCCGCCCGCAATGAGCAGGACGGCTGCCGCCGCAACTATCACAATCACTATTATGGCTGCGATTATGCAACCTTTATTAGTCCTTCTATATACCGGAGGATAAAAATTTTGTTGGTTTGGCCGGTACTGACGGGCGTTATTAGGCTGATAACCCGGGGCGGCTTGCTGCGCCGGCTGAGGCGCCGGCTGCTGCATTTGCTGCTGCGCCGGCTGCTGCACCGGTTGCCGGTCTCCATTCAGGGTGTTTTCCCCACCGGCTGCGCTATCGTCCGCAGAATCGGACTGCCTTTCAATCACATTACCGCATTGAGCGCAGAACTTTGCATCATCAGGGAGATTCCCCCCACATTTATTACAAAACATTTTAATTCCCCCATAAATTTTTATACATAGATTCTACCAAGTTAAGGACTATAATTCAATTGATATCGCATTAATTGTTCCATATAATATTATCGATGGCATAAAAATACAGAAATGCCGGATAAAACAGGAACGGAGAGTATCGATTCTATGAAAAGCGCCGTAAGGACGAGATACGCCCCAAGCCCGACAGGTTACATGCACATTGGCAACCTGCGTACGGCATTATATGAATATCTGATAGCAAAACGCAGCAAAGGCACATTTATTCTGCGGATAGAAGATACCGATCGGGAAAGGAATGTAGAAGGTGCGGAGGACGCGATTTACAGGACTCTCAAACTCGCCGGCATCAAATATGACGAAGGCCCCGATAAGGACGGAGGCTACGGACCGTATATCCAAAGCCACAGAAAGCATATATACAGGGACTATGCCGAAAAGCTGGTCAGTCTTGGGGAAGCATATCACTGCTTCTGCACCAGGGAACGTCTCGCCGGCCTACGAGAAGAGCACGAAAAGGCAGGCATGGAATTCAGATATGACCGGCATTGCCTCAGCTTGACAAAAAGCGAAATCGATTCAAGGCTGTCCGAAGGCGAACCTTTTGTGATCAGGCAGAAAATGCCGGACAGCGGGACCACAAGTTTCGAGGACAGCGTATACGGCACGATCACTGTAGAAAACAGTACTCTGGATGACCAGATACTTTTAAAGTCCGACGGCCTGCCGACATATAACTTTGCAAACGTCGTAGATGACCATCTCATGAAGATAACGCATGTCGTAAGAGGCAATGAATACCTCTCATCTGCGCCGAAGTACAACCTGCTTTATAGGGCATTCGGATGGGATGTGCCCGTTTATGTCCATGTCCCGCTCATAATCAAGCCTGACGGCAGAAAACTGAGCAAAAGAGAAGGTGATCCCACATTCGAAGACCTTGTGGACATGGGTTACCTTGTCGAAACGATAATCAACTTCGTAGTCCTGCTGGGGTGGAGCCCCGGTACGACGCAGGAGATCTTCAGTCTGAAGGAATTGGAGGACGTCTTCGATATCGGCGGCATAAACAAAGCGCCCGCAGTCTTCGATATGAACAAGCTCAACTGGATGAACGGCGAATATATCAGGAAGATGGGCCTCGATGATTTCCACCGGCTCGCGCTTCCTTACTACCGATCCCTAAAAAATCAGACCGATTTGGATCTGAAAAGGATAAGTTCATTATTGCAGGTTAGGACCGAAGTGCTGGGAACGATACCGGAAAACATCGCTTTTTTCGGGTCGCTGCCCGACTATGACATTAATCTGTTCATACATGCCAAGATGAAGACCACGCCGCAAAATTCGCTTGAAAACCTAAAGGCTGCATTTGATCGGCTATCAGGCCTCGAAGAATGGAATGAGCAGCAGATACACGATACGCTCTTCGCACTGATACAGGAAAAAGCGGTCAAAAACGGGCAGATGCTGTGGCCTGTACGGGTAGCGCTGAGCGGGAGGGAATCAAGCCCCGGCGGCGCAGTGGAGATTGCCGCGATCATCGGTAAGGATGAGGCACTCAGGAGATTGGAGATAGGGATAAAGAAACTGGAGGCATAACCTCGCCGGATTTAATTATTCCAGCATTTTTTTAAATATGCTTTCATCTATGATCTTTACGCCGAGTTGAATCGCTTTATCAAGCTTGCCTCCGGCCTCCTCGCCGGCCAGCACATAATCGGTGCCGCGCGAGACGCTGCCCGACGTCTTCCCGCCGTAGCCCTCTATGATCTTTGAAGCCTCGCTTCTTGAATAGGTGGGCAACGTGCCGGTCAAAACAAATGTCAGCCCCTCGAAACGGTTGTCGATAAGCGGTTTCTTCCCGCCGCTTTCAAGATTTACTCCGGCCTGTCGTAATCTTTCTATCGTCCTGGCGGTCTGCTCCTGCTTAAAAAAGCGGACGACGCTCGCGGCCATTGCCCCGCCGAATTCATTTATTGTAGAAATCCTTGCTTCATCGGCATTTTTTAACTCATCGATGCCTGTGAAGTTTTCTGCCAGCAGTTGTGCCGCCTTTAGCCCTATATGCCTGATTCCGAACCCATATATCAACCTGTCGATATCATTCCTTTTAGAGCCTTCTATTGAATTCAGGATGTTATCGGCTGACTTTTCGCCCATCCTCTCCATCTTGACCAGCTCATCCTTTTTGAGATGCAGGTAATATAGATCGGAAACGCCGCTGATAAAGCCTTTTGTCATCAAAGATTCCGCTATTGCCGGTCCGAATCCTTCAATATTCATGGCATCCCTTGAAGCAAAATGTATTATACTCCTCAACAACCGCGCCGGACAGTCCAGTCCGATGCACCTGTAAGCGGCCTCCCCTTCTTCCCTTTCAACATCCGAACCGCATACGGGGCAGCGACCCGGCATGGCGAAAACCTTTTCGTTTCCGGTACGTTTGTCGCGCACCACTTCGACGACTTCGGGAATAATATCGCCTGCCTTGCGGACAATGACGGTATCGCCGATCCTTATATCTTTCTCACTGACAAAATCCATATTATGGAGCGTAGCCCTTGAAACCACAGTACCGGCAAGCCTGACAGGCTCGAGTACCGCATTTGGCGTCAGAACTCCCGTCCTTCCGACATTCACCCAAATGTCTTTTATAATCGAAGTCTTCTGCTCTGCAGGATATTTAAAAGCCGCCGCCCACCGCGGAGTTTTAGCGGTGCTGCCTAACATTTCCCTATGTCTGAAGGAATTGACCTTTACGACAGCTCCATCGATCTCGTAAGCAAAATCACCCCTCTCCGCGCCGATCCTTCTTACCTCTCTTATGGCGCCATCTATATCCGCGCAGAGCGAATATCCCTGACTGATCTTGAAACCGAGATTCCTCATATACTCAAGCGACTCGGAGTGCGTTGATATTTCATGTCCTTCGATCCGCTGGATATTAAATACTATAATATCGAGTTTACGCCGTGCCGTGATCCGGGGATCAAGTTGTCGCAGCGAGCCTGCGGCGGCATTCCTCGGGTTGGCAAATACAGGCCGTCCCAGTTCTTCCTGCTCTTTATTAACTTTCTCAAAATCCTTCTTCGACATGAAGACTTCGCCCCTGACCTCTAGCAGGGGAATTCTGTGCTTTAAAATCAGCGGGATGGACTTAATCGTCCTAAGGTTCTGCGTCACATCTTCGCCGGTAAAGCCGTCGCCTCGCGTCGAACCTCTTACGAAAATCCCGTTTTCATATTCGAGTGATACCGACAGGCCGTCCACCTTTTGTTCCACGATATATTCGACGTCCGCCCTGACAACATCCTTTACACGTTTATCAAACGCCTCGAGTTCTTCTTCCGAAAAGACATCGTTAAGGCTCTGCATCTGTACCGAATGGACCACCTTGCCGAATTCGTCCAGCGGGGCCCCGCCGACCCTTTGCGTAGGTGAATCGGGAGTGACAAGATCCGGCCTGTCGCTCTCAAGCCCCTCAAGTTCCATGTAAATCGAATCATATTCGTAATCGCTTATCTCCGGATTGTCTTCAACATAGTATTTATAATTATGGAGATTGATCAAATCCCTGAGCTGGTTGATTCTATTTTTTATATCAGAGTTGCCGCTGTCCGGCTTCATACCACTCTCATCCACAATTTTACTCCTTCACTGCTTTTATTTCATTGCTGCCGTTATTTCATTGCTGCAATGGCGCGCAGCACCGCCCTCTTGAGAGCTTCCGCGACCTTTTCCGTATAACCGGGTGCTTCAAGTATCCGACGGTCCTTATCGCTCGAGATATACCCCATCTCGGCAATCACGCCGGGCATATGCGTCAGACGCAGGACGACCATTTTCGGGCTGTAGATCAAGCCATTATTTGTAGTCCCGAGCGCGTTGACGACTTCCTCCTGTACCAGCGCGGCCAGCTTCTTTCCATCCATGCCGCCTTCCGGGGAACCTGACGTCCTGTAAAGCGTTTCGGTGCCATCCCAGCGCGGGCCGTCATCAGTCGCATTGTGATGTATACACAACATAAGGTCTGCGCCTGAACGGTTGATGATGGCCGCCCTTTCCTCAAGTGAAGGACGGATATCGGTGGTACGGGTGTATGCGACTTTTATCCCGAGCTCTTTGAGCAGATTGCCGAGGGCAAGTGAGACAGCAAGGTTGAGGTCTTTTTCAAGCGTTTTTTCATGATATGTCCCACCGTCGATGCCTCCATGCCCCGGATCGATTGCGACAGTCGTATTCTTGAGGGTTGAAACGGAAATACCCAGCGATGCGGGATCCATAGCCGTATCCGGCGTTTTGCCGGCATCCGGGGATTTGTCAGGTGCAGGAGATTTGTCAGGT
>CAYWGM010000021.1:14075-15544 GCA_964457875.1 uncultured Eubacteriales bacterium
GGAGATTTGTCAGGTGCCGAAGTTGCATCAGGATTCGGCGACTTGCCCGGAACCGGAGTCTTATCTGAAACCGAAGTTACATACGGCACCGGCATATTACCGGAGGCTGAAGTTGTGACAGTGGCTGTGGCCGTGACTGTGGCCGTGGCCGTGGCCGTGACTGTATTCCTTGTACTCTCTGAGCCGGCAAATGCTTCTGCCGCTGTTTTTGAAGAACCGAAGAATCTAACCGACGAAATTGTTGACGATATCAGAAGTATAACTGTCATAACAATTGTGATTGCAGGTTTGACAAGCTTGACAAGCTCATGCCATTTAATTCTCATAATGTAATTCTAATATTCCCTCATATTCCAGTCAAGTTAGGGCACACTGTTCATTTTTTCAGGTAATGGGGCAAAATTCATCCATATATTACCATGTATGTATAAATATACAGTTTATTATGCATATTTCGTATCAAATATGCATAAAAACCAGGTTTTACATTTTAAGTACGCCCAATACTTGATATTTTGAGCAATAGCAATTAAACCTATTGAACCTACTGGATATACCGGTTGACGTCATCCATGGTGACTCCCTTATGCAGCGCGATATTCAAAGCATTGGCAATTACCTTAGCTATCCGGTCGACGACTTCATCGATCTCCTTAGGGGTGACCACCAGATTGCCTACATAAGGGTCAAGGAGTTCCTGTATCATCTGATACTTTTCATTTCTGTCAATGCCGCTCAGCATCTTGTAGAATTCGCTGCCTTGTCCCGCCTGCTTTATCATACTGTCGAGGACGAGGTCTATCGTATCGTTGGCCATCGTAGCCGCATCGACCACGGTCGGGACCCCTATCGCAACAACTGGCACGCCGAGACTTTCGGCTGTAAGCTCCATCCTTTTGTTTCCGACGCCCGATCCCGGAGCTATGCCTGTGTCGGCTATCTGTATCGTCGCATTGACACGGTCGAGTTTGCGGGAGGCAAGGGCATCTATAGCGATAACAACATGCGGCTTTATTTTTTCAACGATGCCCTTCACTATCTCGCCGGTTTCAATCCCTGTTATGCCAAGGACTCCCGGAGAAACGGCGCAAACCGGCCTGACACCTTCCTGCACCTGATCGGGGACATACTGATGGATATGTCTTGTGACCATCACTTTTGACACGACTCTCGGGCCGAGTGCATCCGGAGTGACATTCCAGTTGCCGAGCCCTACAATGAGGATGGTCGAATCGTCATTCAGCTTGAGGATGGAAGATAGCTGAGCCGCTACGGATTTACAGGTGTTTTCGAATAATTCCTGATCGTTGTTTCTTATTCCCGGCACTTCTACGGTTATATACGTGCCGATAGGTTTACCTATGGATTTTGCGCCTTCCGGCGTAGTTATACTAATTCTTGTAATCTTTATACCTGTGCTTCCTGAAGTCTGTACCTCTACGCCGGGCTGCGAAGCATGCGCCTCTCCA
>CAYWGM010000021.1:15644-23423 GCA_964457875.1 uncultured Eubacteriales bacterium
CTCCCTGAACAAGCTTCTGTGTTTCGCGCGCTATCTCGAGTTCTTCATTCGTCGGGACGACCAGCGTCCTGACCGATGCATCGGGCGCGCTTATATCCATCTCTTTTTCCCTTAGACCTTTGTTCTTGCTCCAGTCAATTTTTATGCCAAGATATTCGAGATCGCGCAGCGAGCCTTCCCTGACAACATCATTATTCTCGCCGATGCCCCCGGTGAATACGACGGCGTCTGTCCCATTCATTACGGCGGTGTATTCGCCTATATACATTTTGACCCTATAGCAAAATATGTCCAAGGCCAATTTTGCGCGTCCGCTGCCGTTATCGGCAGCCTCCTGCAGATCACGGAAATCGCTGCTGATCCCCGATACCCCAAGCACACCGGACTTCTTGTTCAGCATATTGTCGATTTCCTTTATTGTCATATCTGCCTTCTCCATAAGGAATTTGACTATCGCAGGGTCTATCGTCCCGCTCCTCGTACCCATCGGCAGACCGGCAAGCGGCGTGAATCCCATGCTTGTATCGAAGGATTTGCCGTTCTTGACGGCGCAGATGCTCGAACCGTTCCCCAGATGGCATGTGATCAGCTTCAGTCCGTCCAGCGGCTTGCCAAGGATCTGAGAAGCCCTTCTCGCGACATATTTGTGGGATGTGCCATGGAAACCGTATTTCCTGATACCATACCGCTCATATATTTCATATGGCAATGCGTAAAGGTATGCATATTTGGGCATGGACTGGTGAAATGCCGTATCGAATACGCCGACCATGGGTTTTTCGGGCATGAGGTGCATCGATGCTTCTATGCCTGTTATATTAGCGGGATTATGGAGCGGAGCAAGCTCGATGCAATCTTTAAGGGCCTTCATTACTTCCTGGTCTATTATCACCGAGCCGGTAAACTTTTCGCCGCCATGCACGACCCTGTGTCCTACAGCGCTTATCTCATCCATACCGGCAATTACTCCGGCTTCATCATCGGTAAGCATATTCGCCATCTCGTTCATTGCCACGGTATGGTTTATCATGTTCTTCTCGATTATCGACTGCTTGCATCCGATCTTCGTATGTTTGATAATGGAATTGTCAATCCCTATCCTGTCGCACACGCCTTTTGCCAGAACAGATTCCTTCTCCATATCAATCAGCTGATATTTGAGCGAAGAACTGCCCGTATTAATTACTAGTACCTTCATACAACCGCTTCTCCTTTGTTCTGAGCCTGTACGCATGTGATAGCCGTCACTCCGACTATGTCTTCGGCACTGCAGCCTCTTGACAGATCATTTACAGGCCTTGCGATGCCCTGCGTTATAGGACCGTATGCTTGCGCTTTGGCAAGCCTCTGTGTCAGTTTATACGCAATATTGCCGCTGTTAAGATCCGGAAAGATCAGCACATTGGCTTGACCGGCAACCCGACTCCCCGGGGCTTTTTTGGCCCCGACAGAAGGAACGAGAGCCGCATCGGCCTGCAGTTCACCATCGATCAAAATGCCCGGAGCCTTTTGCTTCGCCAGTTTTGTTGCATTTAAAACCTTTCTGGTCATTTCGCTGTCTGCGCTTCCATATGTGGAATATGAGAGCATCGCAACCCTTGGCTCCGCTCCGACAAGTGATCTGAACGAATTCGCGGAAGCTATCGCTATATCGGCAAGCTGCTCTTCATCAGGGTTTTCCACCACCCCTGAATCAGCATAAACAAATATTCCGTTGTGGCCGTAACTGCAATCTGGAACCACCATTATAAAGAATCCGGAGACTATATTAATGCCGGGAAATGTTTTTAGAATCTGGAAAGCCGGCCTCAGGGTATCCGATGTCGCATGGATCGCACCAGCGACCATCCCGTCGGCCTCGCCTTTCTTAACCATCATCACGCCGAAATACAGCGGGTCCTTCATGGCTTCAACGGCTTTTTGCGGCGTTATACCTTTAGCCCTGCGCATTTCAAACAATGCATCCGCATACTCGTCCAGCAGATCAGATTGTGACGGATCCTCTATCCTCGCCCCGGAAATGTCATACCCGCGTGACATTCTGCCTATTTCGTCCTTGTTCCCGATAAGAACGACACCGGCCATACCTGTCTTCAAAATGACGGACGCTGCTTTGATGGTACGTTCATCGCTTGCTTCAGGCAATACAATTATCTTCTTATCTGATTTTGCCCTGTCGATCATATTCTCAAGAAAACCCATATGGACACCATCCCATAAATTTATGCCAAAAACAGAATAGCTACTGATAAACAGTAATTATTACCAGGTACTAAGAGCTGCTTATATCAAGCATTGCAGCACCATACACATTATATATAAACTGTTTATTGTATACAACATTACGCAAAAAAAATTGATTAATTATCAAGAATATCTTTTAGCAATCTGCTTACGACTTGTGGGTCGGCCTTTCCTTTAGACTCCTTCATGACCTGGCCGATAAAAAACGAAAACGCCTTTGACTTGCCTCCCTTATAATCCGCCAATGTTTGGGGGTTTTCAACAACTATCCTTTGCAATATGGGAATAAGCTCCGATTCCTTGTTAAGCACCTGCATATCCTGTTCTTGTGCAATGTCCTGCGGTTTTTTGCCGCTGTTGAACATGATTTCAAATATTTTTTTAGCCATTGTCCCGGTTATGGCACCTTTTTCGATCATGTCGACAAGCTCGGTCAGGTATCTCGGCGGGAACGGTATCGATTCAGGGCCGTCTCCCCGCTCTTTCAACAATCTCATGGTATCGCCCATCAGCCAATTGCCTACTGCTTTAGGATTACCGCTGTTTTTTGCCGCCTCCTCAAAATAAGAGGACAACGCCCTTGACGATGTAAGTATGAATGCATCATAAGCAGGCAAATCATATTCGCTGATATATCTCCGCCTTTTTGTGTCAGGCAGTTCCGGAAGGTCTGACCTGATCCGCGATATCCATTCATCGCTTACAACAACCGGAGCGATGTCAGGTTCGGGAAAATACCTGTAATCATGCGCCTCTTCCTTGCTGCGCATCGAAAAGCTAAGACCCTTTTCATCATCCCACCGGCGTGTTTCCTGAACTATTTTGCCTCCGCTTTCAATGATATCGACCTGTCGTCTGGCTTCTGACTCGGCTGCCCGAAACACCGAACGCAAAGAATTAAGGTTTTTCATTTCCGTCCTCGTACCGAAGCGCTCCTGTCCCGCAGGACGCACTGAAAGGTTGACGTCGGCCCTCAAAGAGCCCTCCTGCATCTTGCAGTCCGAAATATCTATATATTCAAGTATTGATTTTACTGTTTCAAGGAATGCCCTCGCCTCCTCCGCAGATCTCATATCCGGCTCGCTCACGATTTCCATAAGGGGCACTCCGCACCTGTTGAAATCTACGAGCGATCCAGTCCCCCATTTGTCATGCATGAGCTTGCCAGCGTCCTCTTCAATATGGATCCGTGTAATGCCGACTTTTTTGATGCCGTCGACGGTGTCGATTTCGACTGATCCTCCTTTGCAAAGCGGCAGGTCGTATTGGGATATCTGGTATGCCTTCGGAAGATCGGGATAAAAATAGTTTTTTCTGTCCTGTTTACTGAATGCAGAAATGCTGCAGTTCATCGCAAGCCCAGCTTTTATTGTATATTCTACAGCTTTCCTGTTGAGGACCGGCAGGATCCCCGGCATTCCGGTGCAAATCGGGCAACAGTGGGTATTGACCTCGCCGCCGAATTCAGTGGTGCATGAGCAATACATCTTGGATTTCGTCGATAACTCGGCATGTATTTCAAGTCCGATAACCACTTCATATTCAGTACCGTTTTTTTGTATCATTTTATTCACACCTTCCGTTTCATATGATATCCGGTGCTTTGCTCAAAAGTATAGGCTGTCCTAAACAGAGTCGGCTCGGAGAATGGTTTGCCGATAAGCTGCAACCCGATCGGAAGGCCGAGTGTATCGAATCCGCATGGTACGACCAACGCAGGCAATCCGGCTATATTCACTGAAACAGTATAAATATCGCCTAAATACATCTCCAGAGGATTGCCGGATTTCTCGCCTATCCTGTACGCTGTCGTCGGCGCCGCCGGGCCGAGAACCACATCGTATTTTGCGAAAGCCTCATCGAACGATTTCATAATAAGCGTCCTCACCTGCAGTGCCTTCTTGTAGTACGCATCATAATATCCTGAACTCAGAGCATACGTCCCGAGCATTATCCGGCGCTTCACCTCGGCGCCGAACCCTTCGCTCCTGGATCTGCGGTACATATCAAGCAGGTCTTCGTACTTATCGCAGCGGTATCCGTATTTTACGCCGTCATATCTTGCAAGGTTGGAGCTTGCTTCGGCGGAAGAAATGATATAATACGCCGGAATCGCATATTCCGTTATGGGAAGAGAAAACTCTTCGCACACCGCGCCGAGGCTTTCCAAATGTCTGGCGGCCGCAAGCACGGCTTTCTTCACATCCTCATTGATGCCTTCGCATGTGTATTCCGACGGTATACCGATCTTCAAACCCTTTACGTCCTGAACCAGGGAAAGTGTATAATCAGGATAAGTTATTGCCGCGGAAGTCGAATCCATCTCATCGTGCCCCGAGATAATATTCATGACCATGGCGCAGTCGGTGACGTCCCTGGTCAGCGGGCCGATCTGGTCAAGTGACGATGCGAAGGCTATAAGTCCGAAACGCGATACGGCGCCATAAGTAGGCTTGAGGCCTACAACGCCACAGAAAGAAGCCGGTTGTCTTATCGAACCGCCCGTATCGGAGCCCAGCGTAAAGGCAGCCTCGCCGCACGATACGGCTGCAGCCGAACCGCCGCTCGAACCGCCCGGCACCCTCGTCGGATCCCACGGATTCTTAGTCTTTTTATAGTATGAATTCTCAGTGGAGCTCCCCATGGCGAATTCATCCATATTTAACTTGCCGAGGAGTACTATCCGATTATTTTTCAGTTTTTTAACCACTGTAGCGTCATAAGGCGGTATGAAATTATAGAGCATCTTTGATGCGCAGGTTGTCAGGACGCCCTTTGTGCATATGAGATCCTTGATTGCGGCGGGCACGCCGGCAAGCGGAGGTAAATCGCCGCCCGCATCGATGTCTTTCTGGATATGCTCGGCAGACGCCAACGCACTATCGGATATCACGGTAATATAACTTCCTGTGCGCTCCTCGATCTCATCGATCCTGTTCAAATAGGATTTAACCGCGTCTACGGCGCTGATTTGCTTTCTACGTATCATCCCGGCCAGTTCATGAGCCGTCAAATCAAAAAGTTCCAACCTCATCCCACCCGCCTACTCGACAATTTTAGGTACTTTGAGACCGCCTTCTTCAATAGAGGGCGCATTTGCAAGGATTTCATCCCTGTCGTACGATTTTGCCGCAACATCTTCCCTGAACACATTATTTATCGGTATTACATGCTCCTTTGGAATAATACCGGAGGTATCGAGTTCATTGAGCTTGTCGAAATATCTTATTATATCCTGCATCTCGCCGGTAAGCCTCGTTTTCTCTTCCTCGCCGAGATTCAGCCTGGCCAGACCGGCCACGTATTCGATAGTCTGCTTTGTTATAGCCATTTTGCTTCTTCTCCATTTAATTTGCGGATTATATTATACCATAGCCGCTTTGTGGCTATTATATCATATCTACTTTAAATGTCTTATGAAGGGTGATATATTGGTAGATAAATGAAGAACAAAGATTTTTCATCAAGAATATGGGAGCTGGATTTTTTACGCGGGATTGCCCTGCTAATAATGGCGGTATTCCATGCAATGTATGACCTCGAGTTATTTTTCGGGCATGATACGCCTTTCGACAATTTCATCATTTTCGTCCTGATAGCAAAAATCGCTGCCATTGGTTTTATAACACTGTGCGGGATAAGCCGCGTGCTAAGCAGGAGCAACCTGAAAAGCGGCTTGCGGGTCTTGGCTCTGGCAATGGTCATCACAATTGCGACCCACCTGTTCGACCCGCAATTCGGGGTTAAGTTCGGCATACTGCATATGTATGGTGTCAGCATCCTGCTGTACATACCGTTAAAAAGGCTAAAACCTTTATATCTTGGGCTTATCGGCATTACGATAATCCTTGCGCAATTCATATTGCCGCTCATCAAAGTCAGTACGGACTATTTTTTCATGTTAGGGTTGTACACCCCGGACTTCACTTCAGGGGACTATTTCCCAATGATTCCATGGTCCGGGGTTTTGCTGCTGGGAGCTGCTGCAGGCAAGCTTCTCTACAAAGAAAAGAAAAGCTTATTCAAATACAGGATGCCCGATAATATCCTAAGCATGGCAGGACGACGCTCGCTACTTATTTACATAACACATCAGCCTATAATAATAGGCATATTTTATATCCTCGATTTACTGAAGATCATTTAACGCAGCAAGTTACGCCTTCGGTATAGTACAGGCTGTATATCCCTTTTATGACATCATTGAGGTTATCGTCGGTAATCTGACAGAAATCACCCCTGTTTACTTGTATACACAATGAAATTTGATATTTGTCATGATTATCGATAACCGCGCTTATCATATCAATAGATTCAAGAGGCCTGTAATAAACGTAGGCCCAATGCCCCACATCATCCTCGAGGTCGATATCCCTGCCATAAAACGATGCAAGAAAACGTCTTATCTCCCCTGTTTTTACAGAAAGCAGGTTTACTGAAACAGACATGGCGATTCCTCCCGTTATTAAATAATTTGACACGCAACCTGATTTTCCTTTATGTAAATTATGGCATGCAAGCTTTTATATATTTTATATGCCGAAGGAAATAATAAAATCCGGAGGAATGGTGAAACAGCGGTATGAAAAATTTTACAAGAGTGTTGTTTTTTACTTTACTGATACTGATGCTTTGCATCTCAACATTATCCTGTAGCAAGCATGACAATGAAGAGAGTCAACAAAGCGGCCAACAACAATCGGGGCCGGGCCGGTCGGCGCAAAAACCGCCCGAGGTTCTCGAAAATATAGAGAAGGATATCGAGCATTTAATAATGACCTTGAACGGACCAGCTATCATGATGGAAGAGAATGAAGGCGGGAGCGTAGGTCAAAGCGGAGGCCAAACCGGTGGCCAAACCGGTGGCCAAACCGGAAGCACTGATCAGAAAGAGTCCACAGGAAGCAAAGACGGGCAACAGGCTCAGGACCAGACGCAGACCCAAACCCAGAATCAGGGGCAGGCAGCGCAGATGACCAAAGCCAAAGGTATTTTCAAACCCATGATGTCTGATGAAAATTGGAATGAGCTCTATTCGCTCGTGAATAATATGCACTACGAATGGAACAGCTTCATGCCTCAGGCTGCGGAAAACGGAGCCAACAACAGCCTGCTCGGGGGATTCAGCAGCGCTCTTAACAAACTCACAGGCAATGTCATCGGAAAAGACGTTGATTCCTGTGTGTTTTCCGCAAACCAGGCATATTCGTTCCTGCCAGATTTTTATAACCTGTTTGATTCAGGAGATATGGCGGAATTAAAAAGAATAACATACTACACCAGAAGCAGCATCCTCGATTCGCTTTCGGCCAATTGGGCGCAGTCAGATCAGGATATTTCCAGTTTAAAATCGTCATGGTCGGTATACAAGAACGTCGTATCGAAAGACTTCCCTGAACAGTCGTCCATGCTTGATTTCTCGATCACTGAATTTGAAAGGGTCATTACGGAAAGGAACCAACCGCTCATAGACATCAAAGGCAGGGTATCGCTGTCCAATATAATGACCCTGGAAAAACTGAGTGAGAAAAATAC
>CAYWGM010000021.1:23523-27266 GCA_964457875.1 uncultured Eubacteriales bacterium
GTTATTCTGTTCATCTGTTCCACTATTCATTATTTATTCAGTTCTTCAACTGGCCTTCGACTTCTGCAAATACCTTGTCCGACCTGCGGATGCCGTCGTCAAGCATTTCCTCGGTCCGCCGGTTCATCTTTTGGGCATAGTCCCTGTCCTTCATAAGTTTGGTATTGATGAACACATTAAGGCTGGCCCCCTGCAGCGCCGCCTTGCAGAACAGGACGCCTACGCCGACGTCGCTTATGGCAAGCCTCGTGCCTTTGCCTGCAAGCTCCTCGTGGAGAGATATCGCCTCAATAGCCTTCTCCATTATCATCACGGGAACGCTGCAAGCGAGCTTGAGCGCCGATTCGAGGACTTCATCGCGTTTGGCCTTTTCCTCATCGGTATTCCTCGGGAGTCCATAGGCTTTTGACAGAGGTTCGAAGACCTCGGCGTCTTTTTCAACCAGTTGTATCAATTCCGATTGGATGACGGCGGCCTTGTCGAGTATGCGCTTTATATCTTCCTGGACGTTTTCATATTTCTTCTTGCCGAGCGTAAGGTTTCCGACCATGCCGCCCAGTGCGACGCCGATGGCGCCCACCATCGCCGAAGCCCCTCCGCCGCCCGGTACGGGAGCGGATGAGGCAAGCACGGAAATAAATTCGGTACAACTCTTCTCTACCATGAAATCATTCCTTCCCAACATCAATAATAATTTATCAGAAAAGCCCGGATATCTTGCCTGTGGAATCGACATCGATCCTCTCGGCGGCAGGTACCTTGGGCAAGCCCGGCATGGTCATTATCTCACCAGTCAGGGCTACCACGAAGCCCGCTCCCGCGGAGACCTTGACGTTCCTTACCGCGATCCTGAATCCTTTCGGCCAGCCAAGCTTTTTGGGGTCGTCGGACAACGAATACTGCGTCTTCGCCATACAAACAGGCAGCTTGCCGAACCCGAACTCCTGAAGCTTATCCAGTTCTTTGGTTGCCGCAGGCATGAAATCGGCCCCGTCGGCGCCGTACACCTCTTTTGCGATAGCCTCGATCTTCTCTTTCAAGGTCATTTCGTCGGTGTATATGAAACGGAAATCATTCTTCCCTTCTTTGACGAGACTGACCACTTCCTTCGCAAGCTCGATGCCGCCTTCCCCGCCTCTCATGCATACTTCGGACAGGGCCACGTTTGCGCCGTACTGCTTGCATTTCTGCTCGACGAGTTTGAGTTCGGCTTCGGTATCGGAAGGGAACCTGTTTATGGCAACCACTGCCGGAAGACCGAATTTCACGGTGATGTTCTCGATATGCTTGAGCAGGTTGGGTATGCCTTTTTCCAGCGCGTCGGGATTCTCAGCGGTAAGCTGTGTCTTCGCGACACCGCCATGCATCTTCAACGCCCTTATTGTAGCGACTATTACAACTGCCGAAGGTTTAAGACCGGCAATCCTGCACTTGATATCAAGGAATTTCTCAGCGCCGAGGTCAGCGCCGAATCCGGCTTCTGTCACTACGTAATCAGCAAGTTTCAAGGCCATCGATGTGGCCATTATGCTGTTGCAGCCATGGGCTATATTGGCGAACGGGCCGCCGTGCACGAATGCGGGAGTATGTTCAAGTGTCTGGACGAGGTTGGGCTTCAATGCATCTTTCAGCAGCGCGGCCATTGCTCCCTCGGCCTTGATCTGGCCGGCGGTCACCGGTTTGTCATTCCTGTCGTATCCGATGACTATGCTCCTCAATTTCTCCTTGAGATGATCTATGTCTCTGGAAAGGCACAGAATCGCCATTATTTCGGATGCGACGGTAATATCGTATCCGTCTTCCCTCGGCATGCCGTTTGCTTTGCCGTTAAGTCCGTCCACGATGAAACGGAGCTGCCTGTCGTTCATATCGACGCAGCGCCTCCAGGTCACCCTCCTCGGATCGATATTGAGTTCATTGCCCTGATAAATATGATTGTCGACCATTGCGGCCAGCAAATTGTTAGCTGCCCCTATGGCATGCATATCACCCGTGAAATGCAGGTTGATATCCTCCATGGGAACCACCTGCGCGTAGCCGCCGCCTGCGGCGCCGCCCTTGACGCCGAACACCGGGCCCATCGAAGGCTCTCTCAGCGCTACGATCACCTTTTCACCTATCTTATTCAATGCATCAGCAAGTCCTACCGCGGTCGTCGTCTTGCCTTCCCCCGCAGGAGTCGGTGTGATAGCGGTGACCAGTATCAATTTACCGTCGGCTTTGTTTTTCTTCCTCTTGATGATGCTATAGTCCACCTTCGCCTTATATTTGCCATAAAGCTCGAGATCTTCCTCGTCGATGCCAAGGACTGCGGCTATATCGACAACAGGCTTCAATTGAGTGGCTTGCGCGATTTCGATATCGCTTTTGATTACCATTTCCAATCCTCCTAATAAATGTTATTACTTTGAATACTTACTATGTATACTTTCAATATACTTCACTTGCGTCAGTACTCGTTTGGCATGTCCGAAAGCTGCGACATACTGAACACAGGCCCGTCGACGCATACGTACTGATGGCCTATGTTGCATTTGCCGCATTTGCCCACCCCGCAGGTCATTCTCATCTCCAGCGTCGTATATATCCTGTCCGCCGGCATTCCCAGCTCGACGAGCCTGGACGCCACGAACTTGATCATGATGGGAGGCCCGCAGGTCACAGCATACGTATTTGCATAATCGATCTCCATCTCCTGCAGCAGGTTGTGGGGAAAGCCCACCCTGCCGGTCCAGCCTTCTTCAGGCTTATCGATGGTAAGTATGAAATCATCGCAAAGCGCGGCCCATTCGTCATACTCCCGCCTGAAGATGAAATCTCCGGGCGATCTGGCTGCCAACAACATCTGGAATCCGGCGTACTTATCCTTGTAACCGTCAGAAAGCATGAGCTTAATCAGTGGTCTTAGCGGCGCAAGGCCTAAACCGCCTGCAATAAACAGGATCCTGCTCCCCTGCATCATCACGTCCGGAAACGTATTGCCGAAAGGCCCCCGCAGCCATACCGACGTTCCGGTTTTCAGATTATGTAAGGCTTCTGTTACGCGCCCCACTTTTTTAATGGTCAACTCGATAAAATCCTTCTCAAGCGGCGACGAGGCAAACCCGAAGGGGGCTTCGCCGACACCGGGGACGGTAAGCTCCACGAACTGTCCGGGCATGAAATCCATCTGCCCGCCTTCTGTGAATTGCAGCCGGTATGTCTTGACATCGAGGTCGGAAGAAGTCTCCTGTATAATGTCTGTAATCACCGCTTTTTGCGGCAGGTAAGCGTTACTCACTTTAGATCCTCCGCTATCTTTTTTACAACAGTCCTGATATTCATTCCTGCGGGACAGCTCCTTATGCACCTTCCGCAGCCCGTACAGGCCGTATGCCCGAAATTCTGCCTTATATAATGGTATTTGTGCATTATCCTCTGACGGTACCTCTCTTTTTTTGAAGGTCTCGGATTATGCCCTGACGCATGCAATGTGAATTTGGGATACATGCAGCTGTCCCAATATCTGTATCTCACGGACGCGCCGCTTCCGGAGCATGCATCGGAACATGAGTCGGAGCATGCACCGGAACATGCATCCGGGCATGTATTAGAATTTGTGCTGCCTTCGGCGACATCCCGGAACTCGAAGCAATGGCACGTCGGACAGACATACGTACAAATGCCGCAGCCGAGGCACTTTTCAGACAACCTTCCCCAATCGGGCTTGTTGAAAAGCGTATTTTCGTCTGTATCCAGCTCAA
>CAYWGM010000021.1:27366-29006 GCA_964457875.1 uncultured Eubacteriales bacterium
GTCCGGACGTCATCCTGCGGAGTTTTGGCCGTGCTGCCGTTGAATTCGAGTATCTTCTCAATCTGAGGGAATAAATACTCTTTTGGCGATTTATATGTTATCTCATCATCGAGCACTATATCGTTCACATCGCTGATTTGCTTGAATACGACCATGTTGTCTTCTCTGGCGGGCGCGATAAGCCTGAAGCCGCTATCCTTGATATCTCCCAGCATTTTAGTCAGTCTGCCTGTATCAGCTACAGCAGGATTCATCGCTCTCACCTCCATCTCCAAGAAATCCGACTTCCCTGTCGTCGGTTTTATAATCCGTGACTGCGGGGATTTCACCCGGCTTTACGCCGGCTTCGTATCCATAAAGCTCTTTGCAGAAATCAGAAAGCTCATCGATCAGGTAACGTATCTTCACGCCCGACGGGCAAGCCCTTTCGCAGGCGCCGCATCCGACACACCGCCCGGCAAGGTGCATGACACGTCCCAGATGGAACGCCATTTTCCTTCCCATATCCATATCATCGGGGATCCATTCGGGCATGGTCCTGTCTATGAAGCATACCCCGCAATAACACCCGTAACATGCCTGCCTGCATGAGAAACACATTATGCATTTTGAAAGCTCTTTTTTAAATAGCTCAAATTTATCAGCGAATGTAACCGCTGACCCGGCTGCTCCAGCGGGCACGCCGGTTCCGATAGATACGCCGGTTCCCGCGGTTTCCCCCGCGATTCCGGCAGTTTTCCCGTCGGCCCCGGTGCTGCCTTTGATTTCGCAAATCGTCCCGTCAGGCCTTATAAGGACGTTATATATCGGAGGTATCCTTATGCCGCATCTCTCGCAGCCCGGTGAAGGCTTGCCGTCAGGTCCGGCCATTCCGGGACATTCGACGCCGATAATATATATATCATCAATATTGATTTGCTTTTCAATTGAATACATGACAAGGGCCCTTACATCACAAGGCTTTGCAACCATCGCAATCTTCCCTTTGTTTTCAAGCGCATATTTGGCAAGGTTGGGCGTACATCCGGCGTCCCATCTGAGCTTATCGGCATCCGCAGGCTCCCTCATGAATAAAGGTATGGCGAAAGGCACAGCCTCTCCTTCCCCAAAACCTATCACAAGGGATACATCCCCACTTTGTAGCAATTGTTTGCATTTTTGGCTTATGGCGTCTCTTTGCAAGCTATCCATCAATTATGCCCCTGCTTTCTTACTGCGAAGCTTATTTGGCCCGAGCTTTTTGACTTTGCCGGTGACTTCCTCCACGACCGCGGCAAAACGGTTGCCTTCCGAAGCCGATACCCATGTGAAATGGACCCTGTCAGGCTCAAAACCGGCGGCGGCAAGAAGCCGCTTCAGCAAAGTGAACTTCCTGCGGGCATACATGTTTCCGGTGAGATAATGGCAATCACCGGGGTGGCACCCCGACACCATCACGCCGTCTGCACCGGAAGTCAATGCCTTGATTATATAAAGAGGGTTTATCCTGCCGGAGCATGGGACCCTTATGACCCTGATATTCGGAGGATACTGAAGTCTGCTCGTACCGGCGAGGTCCGCCCCCGCGTAACTGCACCAGTTACAGAGAAATGCCACTATTTTTGGTTCCCAATCAGCCATTTCAACCCCCACACCATTTT
>CAYWGM010000021.1:29106-30906 GCA_964457875.1 uncultured Eubacteriales bacterium
TTACCCTCTCACAAGCGATTCTATCTCACTCGCCACCTGACGGTCGGTAAATCCGTTGACATCGATAGCCCCGCATCTGCAGGTCGCGGAACAAGTACCGCAGCCTTTGCAAAGCACGCCGTTCACCACCGCTTTCAACTGGATACTGCCGTCTCTCTTCTTTTGTTCCTGCACGCTTACCGCCTTGTATGCGCATACCTGCTCGCACGCCCCGCACCCTGCGCAAAGCGCTTCGTCGACCTGGGCTATCGTGCCTTCGGCTTCAAGCCAATCTTTCGATATGACTGTTGCCGCTCTGGCCGCCGCGGCTTTGCCTTGCACGATGCTCTCGCGCAGGTTCTTGGGCGCATGAGCAAGACCGCAGAGATAGACGCCGTCGGTGGCAAAATCCACCGGACGCAGCTTCACATGCGCTTCCAGGAAGAACCCGTCCTGGTTGAGCGGGACCTTCAGCATGCGGGCAACTTCCCTGTTGGCGTCGACCGACGGTATTATCGCGCTGCCAAGCACGACCATGCCGGCGTCGATCCTGACCGTGTCGTTCAGGACCACATCATCGACTTCCACGACCAATCGGCCGGCGGCTTCGTCCTTGCGCACAACCGGTTCTTTGCCCGGTTCGTACCGCAGGAACTGTATTCCGGCCTTCCGGGCCGCGCGGTAGTTTATCTCATTAAGGCCGTATGCCCTTATGTCCCGATATATCACATATACATTCGCCGACGGATTGCGGCGCTTTATTATCATTGCGTTTTTTATCGCCTGGTTGCAGCATATCCTGCTGCAGTAAGGCCTTGTTTCATTCCTTGAACCGACGCATTGTATCATGACGATGTTCCCGTCTCCGACGCCGGACAGATCCGCCGCCTCATCCGCCAGCATCGCCTCGAGTTCAAGCTGGGTCACGACTCTTTGGTCGGTACCGTACAGATACTCGCCTTTCGGCTTGTATTCCGAAGCGCCGGTCGCGACAATGACCGCGCCGTGCTGTATCTCCGCAATCTCTCCCGAACCGCGCTTAAGGGCAGTCTTGTATTTACCGACATAACCGTCTATGCTCTCAATGACCGTATCAAGATACACGTCAATCAAAGGATCGTTCATTACCTTGTCTATATAATCCTGTATATATCGCCCATATGAACGGCCGGTCGCGGATGTGGAAAGCTTCACCGCGTTGCCTCCGAGACGTCCGGTCTTTTCGATCAGGCTCACCTTATAGCCCATCCAGGCCAATTCCAGCGCCGCCGTCATACCGGCCATACCGCCGCCGATCACCAGGGCCGATTTTGTGACCTCTATCTTCTGCCTTGCAAGCTGCTTTGAGTACAATGCCTTGCCGACGGCCATCCTGACCAGGTCTTTGGCCTTCTCTGTGGCGTCGTCCCATTTGTCCATGTGGACCCATGAACACTGATCCCTGATATTCGCCATCGTAAAAAGGTAAGGATTGAGCCCGGCCTTTACAAGCACCGACTGGAACAGCGGTTCGTGCGTCCTCGGTGTGCATGAGGCCACGACGATCCTGTTCAGATCATGTTCCTTTATCTTCTCCGCAATGATCTTCTGCGCGTCTACAGAACATGTATAAAGGTTCTGGTCGCTGTATTCGACGAAAGGCAGCGTCCGCGCGTATTCAACAACGGCATTCACATCAAGGTACCCGCCGATGTTCACGCCGCAATGGCAGATGAAGACTCCGATCCTCGCGGGTTCTTTGGATACATCCCTGATCTCCGCGGGGCCTTCCTGTTTGAAATACCTCTCCTGCTGGTCTTTGTCGGCCTCCCTCTTCTGCGC
>CAYWGM010000022.1:0-9368 GCA_964457875.1 uncultured Eubacteriales bacterium
TTGTAATCTATCGAATATGTATTAAGGCTGCCTTTTCCCGTGTCGGCCAAATGCTTAGCCGATAATGACGCAATGACGCTTGAATCGAGGCCTCCTGAGAGGAAGGAGCATAAGGGCACATCGGAGATAAGCTGCCGGATTACCGCATCCTTTACGTAAAAGCAGGTCTTTTCAATTGTCTCTTCTAAATTGTCTTCATGCGGCTTGCTTTCCAATGACCAATACTTAGAGATTTTGAACCGATTTGCATCAAGTCTGGCGCAATGAGCCGGCTTTAATTCCCATATGTCTTTGAACACCCCATTCCCCGGCGTCCTTGACGGGCCGAGGGCGAATATCTCCGCGAGCCCTTCTCTGTCTATTTCCGGACGGATATACGGATGCGCAAGCATCGATTTAAGCTCTGACGCGAATATGAACGATGACCCTCTGAAGGCATAGAACAGAGGCTTTACGCCGAACCTGTCCCTTGCTATAAAAAGGCTCTTATCACGTTCGTCCCATATCCCGAATGCATAGATACCGTTGAGGCGTGAAATGCATTCTCCGCCGTACTCTATGTATGAATACAGCAGGACTTCCGTATCGCATGACGTCAGTAAACGGTGCCCGCGCGATTCGAGCGCCGACCGCAGCTCAGCGGCATTATACAGTTCTCCGTTATATACGATTATGTAATCGCGCCCTGCGAATTCCCTTATCATGGGTTGGGATCCGCCGGCCGGGTCCATCACGGCAAGCCGTCTGTGGCCCAACGCCGCCTGCCTGCATGACCAATACCCGGATGAATCGGGGCCTCTCGGTTCCAATGCCTTGACCATGTCACCCATTATTTTATTAACGCTGCCGGTCTTTTCTTTAATATCCCCGGCAAGGTCCGCGTTATAATCTACCCAACCTGCAATCCCGCACATACGATACTCTCCTCTGAATATCATAATATTCAAATAAAGATACTATTGACAAAACTGTTTACGATTTAGTATAATTCTAATAATTTAGTAATTTACCATAGTAAAGCATTACTACGATGAATAACACGGGCTAAATATTACGGAGGTGAAAAAGATGTCCGTATGGAGGATCCATACACCGGAAGGGATGCAGGATATCTTAATTGAAGAGTGCAGGCGAAAGAGGGATCTGGAAGAAAAATTGAGAGTCCTTTTTAAGTCTTTCAATTATTTGGAGTTAGAGACGCCTGCTATCGAATATTATGATGTTTTTTCCGGCGGCGGGTGTGATTTCGTCCCCCAGGAAGCCACGTTCAAGTTCACTGACGGTCAGGGCAGGTTATTGGTGATGAGGCCTGATATGACCATACCGGTGGCCCGTATCGCTGCGACGAAGTATAAAGAATATGGTTTTCCGCTTAGATTTTCGTACATAGGCAATGTATACCGGTACAACGAGTCGGGCGGAGGAAAGCAGAAGGAATTCACACAGGCCGGCATCGAGCTGATGGGCGCATCGACGCCGGAAGCGGATGCGGAAGTGATCGCCGTTTCCATAAACGCCTTAAAGGGTATGGGGATTGAGGATATCAGGCTTGACATCGGCCATATCGGTTTTTTTAAAGGACTAATGGATGCGTCGGGCTTTTCTGCTGAAGACCGGGAATCGGTGCTTGCGTTCATCGACGGCAAAGACTTCATCGGATTGCAGGAGATAGTGGAAAGACATTGCCTGGAGCCGGAGCTCGAGACTATCATCACGGGCTTGCCCGGCCTGTTCGGGAGCAGAGAACTTATAGCAGATTTGAACACAAAGGTAGCTAATAAGAGGTCGAAGCAATCCCTTGAGTATATCGGAAAGGTGCTCTCCCTCCTGGATGAGTATGGCGTCGGAAGGTATGTCTCGATCGATCTCGGGATGGTCCAGAGCCTTGAATACTATACGGGCATCATATTCAGGGGGTTCACATACGGTGTCGGATTCCCGGTTTTAAGCGGCGGCAGGTATGACGGAGTTGTCGGCAGATTTGGCAAGAAGTGCCCTGCGACGGGTTTTTCTCTTGGCGTCAATATGGTGATGACAGCTCTTGAAAGGCAAGGTCATCTCACAAACAGGGATGCGTCGGTAATTGCCGTAACATATAAAGGCAAAGGCAGGAAAACGGCCTTCTGTATCTGCGACAAGCTAAGGCAGGGCGGGGCCGCCGTTGAGACCGATGTAATGGGTAAAGAACTTCCCGAGCTGATGGAAGGCGCCTTGGAGAGAGGCATCGACAGGATCATCGACGTTGCGCGGGAAGATGATATAAGAATATGCCATACCCGGACGGGCGTCGTGAAGAAAACGAGTATGGCGGAGCTTTTTGGGGGACAAGGATGATAATATGAGATATATTAATATTGCACTGGCAAAAGGCAGACTGGCGGATTCATCGGTAAAATTCTTCGAAAAGATCGGCATTAACTGCGCGGGATTGAATGAGGATACGCGCAAGCTGATTTTTACCGATGATGCCTCGAAGTTCCGCTTTTATCTTGTAAAGCCTGTGGATGTCCCGACATATGTGGAGTATGGGGCCGCGGATCTGGGTATAGTCGGCAAGGATACCCTGCTTGAAGAGGCAAAGGATCTATATGAGGTATTGGATCTGGGGTTTGCAAAATGCAGGATGGTACTTGCGGGGCCTGACAATTTAAAGGACAATATTAACAGAATGAGTCACAAAAGGGTGGCTACCAAGTATCCGAGGATAGCCCGGGAGTATTTTGCGCATAAAAGAGGCGAAACCGTCGAGATCATCAGGCTTGGGGGATCGGTGGAGCTGGCGCCGCTTGTGGGGCTTTCGGAACTGATCGTCGATCTGGTCGAGACGGGCAATACTCTTAAGGATAATGGTCTGGCGGTATATGAAACGATTGCCGATTTGAGCGCCAGGCTTGTGGTGAACAGGGTGAGCATGAAGATGAAGAGCGAAGAGATAGGAAAAATCATTGAAGGATTCAGGGCAATATTGCAATCCTGTAATGCAGGTGGACTATTATGATAGAAATCATTAGAGTAAACAGCGATACCGATGAACGTAAATATATAAGTGCGGTTATGTCAAGGGAAAGACTGGGCACGAAGCAGCTGCTCCGGACCGTGGAGGATATTGTCGATGATATCCGCAGCCGCGGGGATGACGCCGTATCGGAATACACCGCCAAATTCGATGGCGTTGTCATTCCGCCAGGAAAATCCGAAGTCAGTCGGGACCGGGTCGAATCAGCATGTGAGGCGGTTGATCCGGAGCTTGCAGGCGCTATAAGGCGGGCATGCGCAAATATCCGCGCATTCCATGAAAAGCAGCTTGAAAAGTCATGGTCCATGACCGGGCAGGAAGGCGTCACACTCGGTCAGCTTTACCGGCCTGTAGAATTCGCGGGGATATATGTTCCGGGGGGTACGGCGCCACTTCCGTCTTCCGTGCTGATGAACGCCGTGCCGGCAAAGGTCGCAGGCGTAGAAAATATTATAATGACGACGCCGCCCTCCAAAAACGGCAGCGTAGATCCTGTCATCCTTTTTGCCGCCCATGCCGCCGGCGTTGACAGGATATTCATGGCGGGCGGGGCTCAGGCTGTCGCCGCGATGGCATTCGGCACACGGACCATTCCGAGGGTCGATAAAATCACCGGACCGGGTAATATTTATGTAGCTCTTGCAAAAAAGCTCGTATATGGATATTGCGGCATCGACATGATAGCCGGTCCCAGCGAGGTGCTGATCATAGCCGATGATACGGCCTACGCGTCGTTCGTTGCGGCCGATATGCTTTCGCAGGCCGAGCATGATCCGCTTGCCATGTCGGTATTGATCACCGATTCCGGGAAGCTTGCAAAGGACGTGTCATGTGAGCTTGAAAGGCGGCTGGGGCTTATTTCGCGTTCGCAGACCGCTTCGGCGGCAATAAATAATAACAGCGCGATTATAGTTGTCGACAAACTGGAACGCGCTTTCAGGATTTCCAATGCAATCGCTCCCGAACACCTTGAATTGTGCATAGCCGATCCGCTCGGCCACGTCGATGGAATCAGGAATGCAGGCGCGATATTTGCAGGCAATTTCACCCCCGAACCGGTCGGCGATTATTACGCCGGGACGAACCATATATTACCGACGGGCGGGACGTCGAGGTTCTATTCGCCGCTGTCGGTAGGGGATTTCATAAAGAAGACGGCTTTGATTTTTTATTCATCTGAAGCGCTGGCAGCGGCAAAAGACGATATCGTCAGACTGGCTGAGGCCGAAGGTCTGACTGCCCATGCCGATTCAATAAAAGTCCGTTTCGAGGAAAGAAAGCAGGGACGCGGAAAGCAGGGATGCTGTATATGAGCAATTACTGGAGCGACCTTGTAAAGGGGCTTGAGCCGTATACGCCCGGTGAGCAGCCCAAAGACGGCAGGTTTATCAAACTGAATACGAATGAGAATCCTTATCCGCCTTCGCCGAGGGTAATAGAGGCATTAAAGGAGGCGGCATGCAAGACATTGAGATTATATCCCGATCCGGAATGTGAAGTCTTCAGGGCGGCGGTTGCGGATTATCTCGGTTTGGATATGAAGCAGATATTTGCCGGCAACGGTTCGGATGAGATACTCGCGTTTGCGTTTGCGGCCTTTTTTAATCCCGGCAGGGCGATCGTGTTCCCGGCGATAACATATAGTTTCTTTCCGGTCTACGCATGCCTTTACGGGTTGGATTACCGGACCGTGCCGCTTGCCGACGATTTTACCGTTCCCGGAGAGGCCTTTTGGGGCGGCGAAGGAGGGGTAGTGCTTTCGAATCCGAATCCTCCGGCCGGCACCTGCATGCCTCCGGAAATGGTCAGGGACATTGTCGCGCACAATCCTGACAGGGTTGTGATCATAGACGAGGCATACATAGACTTTGGCGGCGATACCTGCATCGGGCTTATCAACCGGTATCCCAACCTGCTTGTCGTCAGGACGCTTTCAAAATCCCGCTCACTGGCAGGATTGAGGATCGCGTTCGCCGCGGGGCACCCGCACCTGATAGAGGCGCTTGCCAGGGTCAAGAACAGTTTTAATTCGTATACACTTGACAGACTTGCGCTGGCAGGCGGCGCCGAGGCTATGAGGGATACGGGTTATTTTGAAGAGACAAGGACGAAGATAATTTCCACAAGGGAGCGGATTGCCGCGGAGCTGAGAACCAAAGGATTCAAGGTTGCGGATTCGAGGGCCAATTTCCTTTTTGCCGGCTTGCCGGGCGTATCGGGATATGAGATATACAGCAGGCTGAGGGGAATGGGTATCCTTGTCAGATACTTTGCCAAACCCGTTCTGGATGGATTTATCAGGGTAAGCATAGGAACAGACGGGGATATGGATCGTTTCATCGATTCTATACAATATGATGGAATTAAATCGGGGATTATTATATAATATTTCAAAACGGAGGGTTTGAAATTGGCTGACAGAAAAGCTGAGCAAAACCGAAAAACCAGGGAGACAGAGGTTTATGCCTATATTGATCTTGACGGATCCGGCAAGAGCGAGCTCGATACCGGCGTGGGTTTTCTGGATCATATGCTTGAGCTGTTTTCGAAGCACGGACTTTTTGATTTGAAAATCAAAGCTTCAGGAGACCTGAGGGTCGACGGGCATCACGTCGTCGAAGATATCGGAATAGTGCTTGGCCAGGCAATGAACACGGCGTTTGGCGATAAAGCATCGATCAGGCGGTACGGCTCGGTTCTGGTCCCGATGGATGAGGCGCTTGCGCTGGCGGTCGTAGATGTCGGCGGAAGACCTTTCTTCGTGTCCGATATGCAATTCACGGCTCCTAATGTCGGGGAAATGGATACCGAGCTTTTTGAGGAATTCTTCAGGGCGCTGGCTTTTGCCGCGGGCATCAACCTGCACATCAAGGTGCTTTACGGCAGCAATAACCATCACATTGCAGAGGCCGTATTCAAGTCCTTTGCGCGCAGCCTGAGCGACGCTGTCAGGATAGACCCCCGGGTGAAGGGGATACCTTCGACAAAAGGAGTTTTATAATAATGGCAGTTAACGACACCGGTTTCATCAAGTTCCCATTATTCACAAGGGGCAAGGTCAGGGATGTATACGATCTCGGGGATACGTTGCTTATAATTTCGACCGACAGGATATCGGCTTTTGATGTCGTATTCACCGATCTGATCCCCGATAAAGGCAAGGTTCTGAATCGTCTGTCGGAGTTCTGGTTCAATTATACATCCGATATAATAAAAAATCATATGCTTATGACAGACGCGTCAAGTTATCCTTATGGCCTTGACCTGTTTAGGGAGCAGCTTTCGGACAGGTCGATGATCGTGAAAAAAGTGAAGATGATCGGGGCTGAGTGCGTCGTGCGCGGGTACCTTGAAGGCTCCGGTCTCAAGGAATACAATATGACCGGCAGCATTAGCGGCATCAAGCTTCCCGCGGGATTGAGGCAATGCGAAAAACTTCCGGAACCGCTCTTTACGCCTTCGACTAAAGAGAAGCACGGGCATGATGAGAATATAGACTTTGGCAGGCTTTCAGACAGGATAGGTCTTGATCTGGCTGAACAGATAAGGGATAAAAGCATTGCGCTCTATAGCAAAGCCAGCCGGTATGCCGAAAGCAGAGGTCTGATACTTGCCGACAGCAAGTTTGAATTCGGGATCTCTGAGGACGGCATGATAGTCGCCGACGAGCTTTTCACGCCGGACTCTTCGCGATTCTGGGAGGCATCGGATTATGAACCCGGAAGGCCGCAGAAAAGCTTCGACAAACAATTCCTCCGCGAATACCTGGAGGCCGCCGATTGGGATAAAAAGCCCCCGGCCCCTCGTCTTCCCGATGATATCATCTGTAAGACCAGGGAGAAATATATACAGGCTTATGAGCGGCTGACAGGGGAAAAACCGGTATGAGTCTTATAGCTATAGCAGATTATGGCATGGGAAATCTGGCCAGTGTCCAGAAGGCCTTCGCCTTTATAGGATGCGACGCAGTTGTGACATCGGATGCGGGGATATTGGCAAAAGCTGATGCCGTTGTACTTCCGGGAGTGGGCGCCTTTTCGGATGCGATGAAGAATCTGGCCGCATCAGGTCTTGACGACGCTGTGAAGACAGTTATCAGGAGCGGCAAGCCTTTTCTCGGCATTTGCCTTGGTTTGCAGATGCTTTTCGAATTCAGCGAAGAAGGCGGATCAAAAACTGCCGGCCTAGGGGTAGTGAAGGGCAACATCAGTATCCTGCCTTCTTCACCTGAATTGAAAGTGCCTCACATGGGATGGAATTCATTAAATATAAAAGTTGAGCATCCTTTGTTTGAGGAGTTGCCGCGGGCGCCTTACGTATATTTCGTGCATTCTTATTATGTGCATTCCGACGTCAGGGATATCGTATCGGCGACGGCGGATTACGGCATGGAATTTGACGCCGCCATAAGCAGGGGCAATCTGCATGCAACGCAGTTCCACCCCGAAAAAAGCGGCGAGATAGGTTTGACTATATTAAAGAATTTTATCAGGTTGGTGAAGTGATTTATGATAGTGTATCCTGCAGTTGATATCAAGGGCGGTAAATGTGTGCGGCTTGCACAGGGCCAGTTCAATAGGGAGACAGTCTATTCCGACGATCCGCTGGACGCGGCTCTCAAATGGGAGAAGGCAGGCGCACGGTACCTGCATGTGATCGACCTTGACGGCGCGCGCACCGGAAAACCGCAGAATATCGCGGCAATAAGCAGGATGTCCGTGAACCTGGGCATCCCGGTGCAGGTCGGCGGCGGCATACGTTCCATAGAAACTATAGAGATCATCCTTTGCAAAGGGATCCAGCGTATCATCCTCGGCACCTCGGCAGTGCGCGACCAGGAGCTTGTGAAAAAGGCGCTTAAGGACTTTGGCAGCAGCATCGTCATCGCGATCGACGCCCGTGAAGGCATGGTGGCGATCGATGGCTGGGCCAAAACAAGCGAGTTTACCGCCGTGGGATTTGCAAAGAAGATGGAGGATCTCGGTGCTAAAGTCATTATATACACCGATATCTCAAAGGACGGCATGCTGTCCGGGCCTAATCTCAGAGCAATGGAGGAAATGACGAAGGCCGTTGGCATCGAGGTCATAGCCGCAGGCGGCGTAAGCTCGGTCGATGATGTAAGGAATCTAAAAGATGCGGGCCTTTCGGGTGTAATAATAGGAAAAGCACTTTATACGGGAGACATAGATCTGGCTGAAGCCATAAGGACAGCTGAATAAGATGCTGACAAAGCGCATAATCCCATGTCTTGACGTTCATGCAGGCAGGGTGGTAAAAGGTGTGAATTTCGTGAACCTACGCGATGCGGGCGATCCTGTTGAGGTGGCGTCGGTTTACGATAAGGCCGGGGCGGATGAACTGACATTCCTCGATATAACGGCGTCGTCCGATTCCCGGAACATCATGGCGGATACGGTCAGGCGCGTTGCGGAAAAGGTATTCATACCGTTCACCGTAGGCGGGGGGATACGGACTGCCGATGATTTCAGGGATATTCTGAAAGCGGGGGCCGACAAAGTTTCCATCAATTCGGCGGCTGTAAAGCGCAAAGAACTCATATCCGAGGCATCCTGGCGTTTCGGGAGCCAGTGTGTCGTAGTGGCCATAGACGCTAAAAGAAGGCCGTCGGGCATGGGCTGGGAGGTCTATATCAACGGCGGCAGGATCAATACCGGGCTGGATGCGGTCGAATGGGCAGTTCAGGCGGAAAAATCCGGGGCGGGCGAAATACTGCTTACAAGCATGGATTGTGATGGTACAAGGAATGGGTATGACATAGAACTGACAAGGAGTATTTCGGGAAGCGTAAGGATTCCGGTAATCGCCTCAGGGGGCGCCGGCAACATTGAACATTTCTATGACGTCCTTACCGAAGGCAGGGCTGATGCCGCGCTTGCGGCCTCACTTTTCCATTATGGGGAACTGGAGATCATGGATTTAAAAAAATATTTGCGTGAACGCGGATTGGAAATGAGGATATGATTGAGGACATGATCAGAGAAGTCAATTTCAATGAGAACGGTCTTGTGCCTGCTATTGCGCAGGATGCGAGGTCAGGCGACGTTCTGATGCTTGCCTGGATGAACAGGGAGGCTATCCAAAAAACCGTACGGACCGGGAAGGTCCACTATTGGAGCAGGAGCAGGCAAAAGCTGTGGATGAAAGGCGAGACCTCGGGAAATACCCAGAGCATCATATCGATACGGCTCGATTGCGACGGTGATGCGTTGCTGTTGAAGGTGCTGCAGAAGGGTCCGGCATGCCATACCGGACAGAACACGTGCTTTTATACCGGTCTGACGGATGATTCCGATGTCAATATCATGAAGATCGGCAGGACAGCAAGACC
>CAYWGM010000022.1:9468-11978 GCA_964457875.1 uncultured Eubacteriales bacterium
TGTGAACATCAAGGGCATCATAAGCGACCTGTATGAGCTTATCGCCAACAGGTACGAAAGCCCCAGAGAAGGTTCCTACACAAGCTACCTCTTTGAAAAGGGAATCGATAAAATATTGAAGAAGCTTGGCGAAGAAGCTACCGAGGTAGTGATAGCGTCAAAAAACGATAAAAAAGATGAAATGGTCTATGAGATCTCCGATTTGCTGTATCATCTGTTGGTTTTGATGGTAGATAAAGGTATTTCGCCGGAGGATATCTGCCGTGAGCTTAAAAGGCGTCGCAAGTCAGAGTAATATCATGATTTAGATGGTCAGATCAACACAGTTTGCTTAAATCACCCAATGATGATATATTTTGGCTATTTTGAATATTTGCTTATAAATTGCCAGTTTATTAATATATATTATGATTAGCACTCATCAGTATTGAGTGCTAATAAATTCTTATCTCAATATGCAGGAGGTATTCATTATGAAAATAAAACCTTTGGGTGAAAGAGTCGTCATCAAGATGATGGAGACAGAAGAAACAACCAAGAGCGGGATCGTCCTTCCGGGAACCGCTAAAGAAAAGCCGCAGGTGGCTGAGATCATTGCGGTAGGCCCCGGCGGGGTCGTTGATGGTAAGGAAGTTAAAATGGAAGTCAAGGTCGGCGACAAGGTCCTTATCAGCAAGTATGCCGGCACCGAAGTCAAAATCGACAATCAGGAGTATACAATACTCAAACAAAGCGATATTCTTGCTATCGTTGAGCAATAAGGAGGCTTATTAATATGGCAAAGGAAATTTTGTTCGGCGAGGATGCGAGACGCGCTCTTGAACGGGGCGTCAACCAGTTGGCGGACGCAGTGAAGGTCACGCTTGGACCTAAAGGACGTAATGTCATTCTCGACAAGAAGTTCGGCTCCCCAAGCGTGGTAAATGACGGCGTCACCATCGCAAAGGAGATAGAAGTCGAAGATAAATTCGAGAATATGGGCGCCCAACTCGTGCGTGAAGTCGCCACAAAGACCAACGATGTCGCCGGCGACGGGACGACCACAGCGACTTTGCTGGCTCAGGCAATCGTCAGGGAAGGCATGAAGAATGTCGCAGCCGGCGCAAATCCGATGATCCTCAAAAAAGGGGTCCAGAAAGCAGTTGATGCGGCTGTTGACGGTCTTAAAGACCTCAGCCAGAAAGTCAAAGGCAAAAAAGATATCGCAAGGGTGGCTTCAATTGCCGCCAATGACGAAGTCATCGGCAACCTGATTGCCGACGCCATGGAAAAGGTCACCAACGAAGGAGTCATTACCGTCGAAGAGTCCAAGACCATGGGCACCAACCTTGAAGTGGTCGAAGGCATGCAGTTCGACAGGGGATATATATCGCCTTACATGATCACCGACAGTGATAAGATGGAAGCCATACTCGATGATCCTTATATACTTATCACCGATAAGAAGTTAAGCAATATTCAGGACATCCTTCCGTTATTGGAGCAGATAGTGCAGCAGGGCAAGAAGCTGCTCATCATCGCCGAAGATGTGGAAGGCGAGGCGCTTGCGACCCTTATTGTAAACAAACTCAGAGGTACGTTTACAAGCGTTGCCGTCAAAGCTCCGGGTTTTGGCGATAGAAGGAAGGCCATGCTTGCTGACATAGCGGCGCTCACAGGCGGCGAGGTCATTTCCGATGAACTCGGGCTCGATCTCAAGGAAACCAAGATCAATCAGCTTGGTAAGGCCAGACAGGTCAAGGTTCAGAAGGAAAACACCATCATCGTGGACGGCGCCGGCAGCCAGGCGGAGATCAAGAAGAGGATAGCCTCCATCAAGGTACAGATCGAGGAAACAACCTCAGATTTCGATAAAGAGAAGCTGCAGGAAAGGCTTGCCAAGCTCTCGGGCGGCGTTGCGGTCATCCAGGTGGGAGCCGCCACCGAGACTGAAATGAAGGAAAAGAAACTCAGGATAGAGGACGCGCTTGCGGCGACTAAAGCCGCCGTCGAGGAAGGCATTATACCGGGCGGCGGAGTGGCATACTTAAATGTCTTGCCGAAGGTCGCGAAGCTTATCGAATCGGCTGCCGGAGACGAAAAGACCGGCATGCAGATCATCTTGCGTTCGCTCGAGGAACCGCTCCGTCAGATAGCTGCCAATTCCGGGCTTGAGGGTTCGGTTATAATCGACAAGGTAAAGAGGAGCGACGCCGGAGTAGGATTCGATGCCTTGACGGAGAAGTTCGTCAATATGATCGACAGCGGGATCGTCGACCCGACCAAGGTCACGAGGACCGCGCTCCAGAACGCGGCTTCGGTCGCGTCCATGGTACTCACGACAGAGAGCGTCGTCGCGGAGCTGCCAAAAGAAGAGCCCATGATGCCTCCGGGACACGGCGGAATGCCCCCGGGCGGCATGTATTAAGAATCAAGAATATTAAGAATATGTAAGAAGAAGTAGATTTCTAAAAAAGATACGGCATAGTCGTGATTTGCGGCTATGCCGTTTTTTTCCTTTTTCCTTTTTC
>CAYWGM010000022.1:12078-30449 GCA_964457875.1 uncultured Eubacteriales bacterium
GGTGCCGCATTCATTTTAATCAGGAGGTTCATCGATGGACGAGTCCGTTTTTATTGAAAAGATCATTTCCAGAAGGAAGAATGTTGCTGACAGGCTAATCATCATCGGTATTATCATAGCTGTCATGATATTGACCGTTTGTGTACCTTTTATTCCATATGCGAATCAGTTCTGGGTCATTATAGATTTCGGGCTGATATATGGAGGATATATGTTAATTAAATCAAGGAGCATTGAATATGAATATATTGTCACCAATGGAGACCTTGACATAGACAAGATTGTAGCGCAAAGGAAGCGCAAAAGGATTTTCAGCGGCAACTGCAAAGCTTTTGAAATTGTTGCGAGGGTAAAAAGCGAGCACTACAACGATAGTGTCCGGAATATGCAGACGCGTATTGATGCAAGGAGTTCACCCGATTCGGAAGGCGCTTATTTTATAATCACGAGTTACAAAGGTCAAAGAACGCTGATACTATTTGAGCCGGATGAGCGGATGCTTAAATCATTCAAGATGTTCATCCCGAGGATAGTATTTGCATGAATCTTTCGGTAGTCATGGGAGATTTCCGGTGGACAGGATCAGGTCGGGGGATGACGGCAGGAACAGGGGTATGTATAGCGGCGGCGGACGGCGCAGGGATATGCATAGCGAAATGCGCAGGGATAAGCGCAGGAGCAGGTTCCATGCGGCTGTAGCGAGTATTGCCGCTATTATTACTGTAGCTGCAGTTTTATTGTTATGCTACCAGTTCTTTATGCCCAATGACACCCTGGAACCGTTTTTTGAAGGTGACGGCACATATCTGGTCGTTGATGGTGAATTATTCGACGGCGGGAATCCTCCGAAGATCGTCGATAATGAAGTATTACTTCCTATTGAAGCAATCAGGCAATATATCGACCCTTATATCTGCTGGGAGTCTTCTTCTAAAAAAGTTACCGTTACCACCACAGACAGGGTCATACGTATGAAGACAGGCAACCTTGACGCATATGTCAACGATAAGCCTGTAACCCTCAATATCCCAGCATCTGAAGACTCAGGTACGGTATATATACCTATCGGATTTCTTTCTGAATTCTATGGTATTGAAATTTCCAGGCCGGATACCGGTAATGGTAATGGTACCGATAATGGTAATGTGATCATCGTGGATCACATCAATTCTGTGAGGCAGATAGCGGTTTCCATCAATGAAGATGCCGCCGTAAGGAAGGCTCCGTCTATAAAGAGTCCGATCATCAGGACTTTCAGCCCTCCTGCGGATGGCTGGGACAGCGGTGGTGGCAGCGACAGGAGCGACAGGAGCGACAAGGCCGACAGGAGCGCTGACGGATACCATGAGCAGGGGAAGGATGAGCTCAGGATCTTCGCAGAGTATGATAAATGGTACAATGTGAGGACAGATTTGGGTGAAATCGGCTATATTCTTAAAAAAGACGTGGTCGTCAGATATTTCTATGTTAAGACTGCTTATTCCGTTGAGCCGGTGAATCCATGGAAGCCCCAGGACGGCGTGATCAATCTGTCATGGGAAATGATGTACGGCAAAAGGCCTGACCTGAAAACCATCGATAAAATGCCGGGGCTTGATGTTATTTCACCGACCTGGTTTGAAATCGCCGACGCATCAGGGAATCTCAAGAACAGGGCCGATGCGGAATATGTGAAATGGGCGCATGCCAATGGATATAAGGTCTGGGCGTTGTTTGCCAATAATTTTGATAATCCTGAAGCCACAGGGGCGTTCCTCGGCAACACCGATGCGCGGGATAACGCCATCAGGCAGATACTCGCATTCGCCTCGCTCTATAAGCTTGATGGGATAAATATTGATTTTGAAAATATAAATATCAGCGACAAGCAAACCCTGGTGCAATTTGTCCGCGAAATCTCACCCTTCATGAGGGAACAGGGCCTCGTCGTTTCCATGGATGTCGCTGTTCCGAGTCTGAGTGAGAACTGGTCGATGTGTTATGACAGAAAGGCACTGGCAGAGGCAGTGGACTATTTGATGCTGATGGCATATGATCAGCATTGGAGCGCCAGTCCTGTGGCCGGATCGGTTTCGCAGCTCGGTTGGACCGAGTCCGGACTTAAATCTGTGCTTAAAGAAGTACCTGCCGCCAAACTCATACTCGGCATGCCGTTTTACTCCAGACTGTGGAAAGAAGAGACCGATTCTTCAGGCAAGAAAACCGTTACCAGCCAGAAAGCCTTGTCAATGGAGGGTGCGAAAGCGCTTATAGAAGAAAACGGCGTCAGCGCCGTCTGGGATGAAGAAAGCGGCCAGCACTACGCCGAATACAGCAAAGACGGGGCGCTCTACAGGATATGGATAGAGGATGAGAATTCCATAAACCTCAGATGCTCGCTCGTACATAAGTACAAGCTTGCCGGGGCATCGAGCTGGAAGCGCGGCGACGCTTCGGCGGAGGTATGGCAGGTGCTGGACCGCAACCTGAAGCAGGTGGCGAATTATTACGAATGGCAGCAGCTGAATCAGCAGAGTAAATACGTCTTTAAGAGCGAATAATACTATATGTGAATAATAAATGCGCTGACATTGAACGTTGTATCGCGCCTGTACGTCTAATATCATACAGTACAATATTTACGTATGGTATTTGCGTACAATATTTTAAAAAGGAGAATGAACCATATGTCGGGATATATGTCGGGAGATAAGTTGGGATATAAGTTGGGATATGTGAAGAAAACATTAAAAAAGGGCGTATTTGTAATAGCAGGAGTCATCCTGGCAGGTATCCTCCTCGGAGGATGCAATGCGGCGTCGAACAAGCCGCCTGAAAACAATACCACACCGAACGCTACTCAGAATACACAGAATGCGGATAATACAACAGTTAATTCAAAAATCGCAGAATACAATAATCAGCTCGCCGGACTCCTTCCTTCCCGGGAAGGATATAAATGGCGGTATAACGGTTTCGCGGAATACGGGCATGAGATGACGCTTGTAAGCATCTTCAGAGGCACAGGTGAGACGAAATTTAATATTCAGGGATTTGTCGACGATATGTCCGGAGGCGCCGGCAATTTTGAGACCGGCCATTTCGGGATCGCGCTGACCTATATCATCAAAGACGGTGTATTGAGGCAGGAAAAGGTCGAAAAAATTATGATGGACTCCGATTCCAATAACATAGAACTGCTCAGGGGGCCATTGACTCTTAATAGTAAGTGGACGCAGGACGTCGTCGCGAAGGACGGCAAAAAGCTCAAACTGGATTGTGAGATAACAGAAATAAATGATCAGAACGGCGTCAAGACCTATACGGTCATGTACAAGGACAAGAGCAGCGAGTATTATGAAAAACGCCAAATAAAGGAAAAGGCTGGCGTCGTATCTTTTGAAAAGAACTGGAAGGATCAGGAGGGTAAATGGTATCCCATCGGTTATTCGATATATGCCGAAGCCAGCGGCTATGTGTCAAGGCTCGAGCTCGACAGGTTCCTGCCGCCCTTTGACAAGCTGCTGCGTTTTGCCGGGCTGGCTGAGTACAGCCATGAGGGAAAGATGAAGAAGGTATCGTCTGACGAGAACAGCGCGGTATATCAGTTTGACGGCACGTTCACCGATGGTTCGGGAATACCGGGAACGTTCAAGGTCCAGTACTCTTTTGACTATGTGAACGGGACCATCAGTGAAAAGGTCGTAGAGAATACAAGGCCCAATGCCAAGAAAGAAGTCAATTCAAAAATATCGGAACATATCATCCTCAAATTTCCTGTGAATGCGGGAACAGCATGGCAGCAGGAAGTAACGGTGAACGGTAAGAAATACCTGATGGATGCGAAGATAACAAGCGTGGCGTTCAGAGGGCGTACCGAATATTCGCCCGGACTCACCGACCATGACAGGCAATACCCGGTAGCTACGGTACGATATATTGTGCGCGATGTGCCTGGTTATTTCAACAATACCTATATCGAGGAGCGTAATTTCCAGGTCGGCAGAGGCATGATCGGATTCAGCAATCTTATGGCCGGCGATATCGGCATCAGCGGCAAGGATCTTGAGGATAAGTCGAAGGTGGAAGAAGCCGTTCTCATGCACATGTTCGGTTATTCGTTGAATCCGGTGGAACAATAGATAGAACAATAGAATAATAGCGAAAAGAGGCAGATGAATCAGTCATGACAAATCATATGGATATAAGGGAATATACGTTGAATATGGAGCGGGTCGATACGCACACCCACTTTTCCGGTATATTGACCGATTTGCGTGATGACATCCATGAATACGCCCATTTGACGGATAGCTGTACTTTGACTGACAGCAAGGCGCGGGCGGCAGGATGCAGAGAACTGTACGGCATCGATCCGGGGGTATATCTCCAGCCCGATTCGCCGGATGAGATTTTCGACCGCGCTGCGCAGCTCAGGTCGATGGGGGCGGTCAAAGCCTTAGAATATGTACTCGATAAATGCCATATCGCCACTCAATTGGCCTTTACGGACCATGACCCGGCCGGGAGCCCTCTATATGATTTCTCTCCGCGTGTCAGGATCATCAGTTATATAGATGAGCTGATATTCGGGGATACATATCGCTTTTGTCCCGATGGCAGGGATGAGGATTTCTGTTATTATACGAAGCTGTGCGAGCGTCTCGGCAAATTGGACAACCTTGACGACTACCTGTCAGGCCTTGACAGGGTAATGGATTCATGGAAAAGGCGTGGCGTCGTTGCGATGAAGACCGCAATGGCCTATTTTACAGGCCTTTATATTAGCGACCCGTCATACGGCGAAGCTAAAAACGCATTTCAAAACAAAAAAGCGATGTCGGATGACGATATAAGGGCAGTCCGTGATTATGCCTTCAGGCATTGCCTGCTCGCCTGCAAAAGGAACGGCTTTCCTGCCGTCATACATACAGGATTCCTGATATACGGGCATGCGGACCTTTCTCAGTCCGACCCCATGCTGCTGCATAATCTGCTGATAGACAAACGCTATAAAGATATCACATTCGTGCTGCTGCACGGCGGTAATCCATATGTCGGGGAAACGGCTTATCTTGCCGGCATGTTTACGAACGTATATATAGATTTCACGTGGATATCCTGGATATCCAGGACCCGCTTCAGATCCGCTCTGGCCGAATGGATCGAACTTGTCCCCCACGAACGTTTTTGCTGGGGCTCTGATAATAATTCGCTTGAATGCATTGCAGGTATCAATGCAATAGTGCGCGAAGAGATATCCGGCGTACTCGAAGATATGCTGCAAAGGCGCATGATTGACATGAAACTCGCTGTTTCTTTTCTTAAAAACACGTATATGGATACCCCTAAACGTATTTTTAGCTTATAATAGAAAAATAAATATCGAAAGGCAGGCAACGGGTACATGGCAGGACTTGACCAGCGCAAAACACCTCTCTTCGATGCTGTAAAAAAATATGTGGAAGACGGCGTAATCCCGTTTCATGTTCCGGGTCACAAGAAAGGCAAAGGGATGAGCGAGCTGAAGGAATATATCGGCGAGAAGGCCCTCCAGATGGACGCCAACGGGATGGATGAACTGGATTATGCCAATAATCCGTCAGGAGCGATATTGGAAGCCGAAAGGCTTACGGCTGATGCATTCGGCGCCGAGAAAGCGTATTTTCTCGTCAATGGGACTACCGCCGGTGTGCAAGCCATGATCATGAGCGCCTGTGAACCCGGCGACAAGATTATAATTCCTCGTAACGCCCATAAATCGGTTTTCGGCGGAATAATACTCAGCGGCGCAGTGCCTGTTTATGTGCAGCCGGAGATAAACCACGAACTCGGGATACCGATGGGGATTTCCGTTGAGAGCGTCAAGAAGGCCATAAAAGAGCACCCTCATGCCAAAGCGGTTTTTGTTATAAATCCGACATACCATGGGATCGCATCGGATATGAAATCCATAGTGCGGATCGCGCACCGCCATAATATGGCCGTCCTTGTTGATGAAGCGCATGGGGCGCATATGTCGTTCCATGATGATTTTCCTCTGACAGCCATGGAGGTCGGCGCCGATATGAGCGCCTCAAGTATACACAAAACAGCGGGCTCGCTGACGCAGAGCTCGGTACTGCTCCTTCGCAACGGCATGATCCCGTCCGGCAGAGTGAGGGAAGTACTTAACTTGTCATTCACCTCAAGTGCCTCATATCTTTTGATGTGTTCGCTCGATATTGCGAGGAAACAACTTGCGACGGCAGGCGGCGAATTGCTGGAAAAGACACTCGGGCTTTCAAGATGGGCAAGAAATGAGATTAACGGTATCGATGGCCTTTATGCATTCGGAAAAGACCTGGTCGGCAAATACGGCTGCGCCGATTTTGACGAGACAAAGCTCGCAGTCAACCTGAACGGGCTTGGTCATACAGGATATCATACTGAATCGGTGCTCAGGAAGGAATATAACATACAGATAGAGCTCTCGGATCTGTCAAATATCCTTGCCATACTGAGCATAGGCGACAGAAGACAGGATGTTGAAGTACTTGTAAATGCCCTGAAGGATATTGCTTTACATACGCAGCCGGGGAATGGAAGGAATGTCGTGCAGATACCTGATAATCCCAAAATGATCGTTTCCCCCAGAGATGCGTTCTACAGCCCGAAAAAGTCGGTGGCGTTCGAACAATCGGAGGGTGAGATCGCCGGCGAGATGATAATGGCGTATCCGCCGGGCATCCCTGTGATATGCATGGGCGAAAGGATCACGCGCGATATCATTGAATATATCGATTTGCTGAAACGTGAGAAATGCGAGTTACAAGGCACGGAAGACCCGCATGCCGATTATATAAAAGTGCTCGGCAATTAATATGAATTTTATACCTCCTGCATGAATAGATAATATATGGTGGACAGGATAGGCTGTCCATACATATGTTTGTCCGAAAGGAACGGCATCAATGCAGGGGTTGAGTGAACGCGAGGCCGCGAAAAAGCTCAGGGAGCACGGTCTTAATAAGCTTACGGGCCGAAAGAAGGTTCCTGCCTTAAAAATCCTTCTGGATCAATTCTGTGACCTTCTCGTAATCATTTTACTTGCCTCTACGGCGGTTTCGGCCGCAATGGGCGAATTGACCGAAGCCATCACCATCGCTTTGATAATAATAATAAACGGTGTATTGGGTTTCATCCAGGAATACAGGACCGAAAAGACGCTCGAAGCCTTGAAGCAATTAGCCGCGCCTGCCGCCAGAGTCATCAGGGGCGGAGCGGCAAGGACGATACCCGCTGAGGAGCTGGTACCGGGCGATGTGATTATTGTTGAAGCCGGCGATAGGATCCCGGCAGATGCGGTCATAAACAAATCCAACCGACTTGAAGTAGATGAGTCGCTGTTAACGGGCGAATCTATTCCTGTAACAAAATACGACAGGAATGTAACAAAAACGACAAAACAGAGTATGGTATTCATGGGGACCACCGTTACGAGCGGCAATGCGATAGCCATGATTGAGCATACAGGTATGGATACGGAGATGGGCAGGATTGCTGAAATGATCCAGAAGGTCGATGACGATAAGACGCCGCTTCAAAAAAAGCTTGACCATCTCGGCAGATTCATCGCTGCCGGCTGCCTGGGAATTTGCTTCATCGTTGCCGCTATAGGCATCGTGAAAGGCGAGCCTCCGCTGACCATGCTGATAGCGGGCATCAGTCTGGCTGTCGCCGCAATTCCCGAAGGCTTGCCCGCCATAGTCACCGTGTCGCTCGCGCTCGGAGTGCAGCGTATGCTGCGCAGAAACGCGCTTGTAAGGCGTCTCCCCGCTGTAGAGACATTGGGGTGCGCTACTGTCATTTGTTCCGATAAGACAGGTACGCTGACAGAAAACAGGATGACGGTAAGGCGTATCTTTATCCCCGGTATTGAAATACAGGTGGATGGTAGGGGTTATGAACCCGAAGGCGTTTTCAGTTCAGGCGGCAGGAGAATAGACCCTTCATTCTTCAGCAGCCTTGTCTTTACGCTCGAAATCGCGTGTCTGTGCAATAATGCGAAGCTTGTGGCAAACCGTTCAGGAAATGACCCGCATGAGTGGGTTGTAGAAGGCGACCCGACAGAAGGGGCGCTTCTTGCAGCCGCCGCAAGGGCAGGCATTACATATTCCGGTCTGACATCAAGATATGCCCGCTGCGATGAAATCCCTTTCAGCTCGGAGCGCAAGATGATGACAGTTATCTGCAGAGGCGCCGACGGGGATATATTTGCTTTCAGCAAGGGTGCTCCCGACATCCTGCTGGACAGGTGCGACAGGATATTGACCGAAAACGGCATAAAAATACTCGACCCCGATCAAAAGCGTTCCATCCTCAAAATATGCGATTCGATGGCATCACAGGCCCTAAGGCTTATTGCCGTTGCCTACAGGCGCAGCATACCGGGATCGTACGTTAAGGATTCACTTGAATATTCCATGGTATTCACAGGTGTGCTGGGCATATTGGACCCGCCCAGGAAGGAGGCGTACGACGCGGTCAGGAAGTGCATAATGGCAGGCATAAGACCTGTTATGATCACAGGTGACCATAAGCTCACGGCCTGCGCAATCGCCGGCGAATTAGGAATAACTTCGTCCGGCGGGAGGGTCATGACAGGCCGGGATATAGATGGGATGCATACGCCAAGGTTTGAGAAGCTTGTTGATAAAACCTCCGTATTTGCGCGTGTGTCGCCCAAACATAAACTCATGATAGTGACGGCGCTTAAGAAGTCCGGACATGTGGTCGCAATGACAGGGGACGGCGTGAACGACGCCCCTGCGGTAAAAGAGGCGGATATCGGGGTATCCATGGGCATTTCCGGGACTGACGTTACAAGGGAAGCATCTTCCATGATCCTGCTTGACGACAATTTCGCCACGATAGTTTCAGCGATAGAAGTAGGCAGGGTCATCTATGATAATATAAGGAAGTTCATCAGGTACATGCTTGCATGCAATATAGGGGAAGTGCTCACCATGTTCGCCGGATCGCTGCTTGGTATACCCATTCCGCTGCTTCCGATACAGATACTGTGGGTAAATCTTGTCACGGACGGACTTCCCGCGGTCGCGCTCGGATTGGATCCGCCGGGAGATAATCTGATGAGGCGCCGTCCCAGAGGGACGAGCGATACGATTTTCTCGAACGGCCTCGCAGGTATCATCATTTTCAGGGGGGCAATCATAGGAATGTGCACGCTGGCGGCATACATATACGACCTGGCTCTTTTTGACGATATTGCCCGGGCAAGGACGGCAGCCTTCGCAACGCTTGTGGCGACGCAGCTGATACACGTATTCGAATGCAAGTCCGAGACTGACGGCCTGTTCAAAATCCCTCTGTTCAATAATAAATTCCTTGTGATTTCTGTTGCCATATCAATGATACTGATGGCCGGCGTACTGTATATCCCATTCCTGCAGAATATTTTTAAGACTGTCGCGCTTTCGATGCAGGATTGGCTGATAATCCTGATATTCTCAGCCATAGGGCCGGCGCTATCGTCTTTTATTCGTCCGAAGGCCTTTCGGTGCGCGGCAAAATAGCGTTGCCGGATTTGCCTGCTCAATTTACCCTGCTAGATTTAACCTGCCTGATGTGTTATAAATAATTCTGTGAAACGTGATTTATCCATTACAATCGGCGGTATCAGGCTCGAAAACAATGTGTTTCTTGCGCCCATGGCGGGTATAACCGATATGCCTTTCAGGGCCATTTGCAAGGAGCAGGGCTGCGGCATGACCTATACGGAGATGATAAGCGCCAACGGCTTACACTATGGAAGCAGGGAAAGCTTTGAGCTTTCCAGGATCAACTGTGAAGAAAAGCCTGCGGCGGTTCAGATATTCGGATCCGATCCGGAAAGGATGGCCGAGGCTGCGCAGCTGCTGGAAGATTGCGGCGCTTCGATTATCGATATCAATATGGGCTGTCCTACGCCCAAAATAGTGAAGAACGGAGACGGGTGCGCACTGATGCTGGACCCTGATCTGGCCGGCAGGATCGTGAAGGCCGTTTCGCGTTCGACCAATAAACCTGTAACCGTAAAAATCAGAAGAGGTTGGGACGGCCAGAACGTGAACGCCGCGGAAATCGCCGCCGTTGCCTGGCAAAACGGAGCAAGCGCAATTGCGGTGCACGGGAGGACAAGAGACCAGTATTACAGCGGCCGGGCCGACTGGGATATCATTAGGCAGGTCAAGCAGGCAGTATGTGTACCTGTTATAGGAAACGGCGACATTTTCAGTCCGGAGGACGCTCGCAGGATGCTGGACGAAACCGGATGCGACGCCGTCATGGTAGGCCGGGGCGCACAGGGCAATCCCTGGATATTTAAAACGATAATCCATTACCTTTCTTCCGGATGTCTCATCCCCGATCCGTCAAGAAATGAAAAGTTGGAAATTGTCATGAAGCATTTCAGCCTTCTTTTGGAGTTGAGAGGCGAATACGGGGCGACGCTTGAAATGAGAAAACACCTTGCATGGTATTGCAAAGGACTTAAACATGCGTCAAAGCTGAAGCAGATGGCATTTCAATCAAAAAGCGCCACAGATATTGAAAGAGTATTAACAGAGATATTTTAGGTTTGCCCGAGCGCATATAGTATTTGTCTCGCAATGACCTGCGCAACCTCGGTCCGGAATGAAGGAGAGCCGAGAAGTGCGGCGTCGTTGCTGTTTGAAAGGAAACCGAGTTCTATGAGTACCGAAGGCATTTGTGGAGCACAGATCACACTATACTGCTTATGGTCTACGATCCCCCTGTCCTTTAACCCATCCAGCGTCGCAAGACCGGCATGGATGATGGCTGCAAAATCGCTGTCTGTCAGGTTTCCGCATTTCAGGCCCCTTGGCATATAAAAGAGTGTTATTCCGGACTCCCGATTATCCCTGAAAGCGTTGCAATGGATACTGACAAAAAGGTCGGCGCAGGAATTATTGGCGTCTGTCGATCTTGGCAGAACATCGATAAATGTATCGTCTTTCCTTGTAAGCATAACATCAATGGAGTCATCGCCTGATTCCTTCAGGAAGGCTTCGATTTTAAGACAGATATCAAGATTTATGTCCTTTTCGAGCAATTTGCCCGAGGATGTGCCTCCATCTTTGCCTCCATGACCGGCATCAAGCACTACGAGCCTTTTTACGGCTTCGGCTGTTGTCACGGTTGTTTCTGATGGCGTCTGGCTCGGAGAAGGCTCATTTCCCGTACTGCTCCAGGTAATGGTGGAATCAATGGTACCATCTGCATCAGTAATGGACTGTGCCCCGGAAAATGGTGAAATCGACAGCAGGATCGCTATCAGGATCATTATCGGTATAATGGCGATCATTCTTTGCATCATATGCTTAAAAAATAACATATAACCATTATACTATAAATTGAAATGCGGGAAATAAAAAAACTGCAGCCTTACAATCGGGCTGCAGTCTTTAAATGTCAATTGATATCTATGCTGCGTTTTTTGCTTTTGTTTTCAGCCGCTTTCGGCAGTGTGACCTTCAGTATGCCGTCTTCGTATTTAGCGGAAACATCCTCGTGCTTGACGTTCTCCACATAGAAACTCCTGCTGAAAGACCCGTATCTTCTTTCCTTGCGGATGTAGCTCTCCTTCTCCTCGTTCTGCTGATCATTGCGTTCGACTTTGATAGTCAGCGTATCATCTGTAAAGTCAAGTTTAATTTCTTCTTTCCTGATCCCTGGCAGTTCGGCCTCTATGATGTAGTCCTTTTCGGTCTCACGGATATCAGCCTTCATGGAACCGCCGCCCTGGAATATCGCAGGAAGGAAGAACGAGTCGTTAAACAATTCTTCAAATAAATTACCGAATGTAAACGGCTCTTTCCCGGCTATTTCATTATGTCTCCTACTGAATGGAATAAGTCCGTACATTATCATCAACCTCCTAATCAGATATTTGATATTATTATTCCCATTGAATTATAAATCAAAACAATTATTTTTTGACCTTCTCTGACCTTCATCAGATTTCTATTTCTGAATTCTTATATTAAATGGAGTCCTGATCAGGTATGCCGTCCCGATGAATATTATCGACATGATAAATACTCCGGAGATGATCGAGAGGGAATAGCTGCTGAATATGCCGAACACTAAAGAATTGATGAATTTTGAGCTGAGGAATGCAAGCAGACCAGCTATACCTGGTTTTACAATCCAATTTACTGCATTGAATTTAAGACCGGTGATTCTGACAGCCGTAATCATGTTAAGGGCACAGACAATCAGTGCGCTGATGATGAGACTTGCGATATAGGCGCCGATGCCGTACAGAGGCACAAAAAAATATACGGCCGCTATCCGTATGACATATCCTATCAGCGAATTACGCAAAGCGATGCCCTGTTTGCCCAAACCATTCATTATTCCGGTCAGCGTCTGCTGGAGGTAGATGAATATGCAGCTGAACGACAGTATGTACAGGATATCGCCGATATTCTCCTTTCCATAAAAGAGATTGCCGATGCCATTCGGGAACGACAAGAAGATTATCATAAACAAAAAACCGATCAGAAAACTTATCTGTATCGACTTGGATATCCTTGAGGCGGCTAATTTACGGTTGTTGAGCGAAAGAGCCTCCGAGATGGCGGGGACAAGGGTGACAGCAAGCGATGAAGTGACGACCGACGGGAAATATATGAGCGGCATGGCCATGCCCATCAGTTTTCCAAAGGTCTCCATGCTCAATCTGTAATCCATGCCTCCGGCGAGCAGGCGCGCCGGGATCAGAATCATCTCGGCAGCAGCCATGGCAGAAGTGATGAACCTGTTTGCTGAAACAGGGATTGATATTCTGAACATTTCTTTAAGTATCGAGATTTTGCGTCTGCATATCCGGGGCCGGGGGGCTGCGGTTCCGGCAATTGTACGCCTCTCTTTTTTTCTCCTGACGGCGTACATGATTGCAAGTATGGATGCGTTTACTATCTCGCCGACAGCCATTCCTACGGTTGCAAGAGCGCAGGCATATTCAAGTCCGAGTTTGAGGATGACGGATGCCGTAAAATAAAGCAAGGCCATCCTTGCCACCTGTTCTGCAATCTGGGAAATGGCCGTCGGTACTACGTCCTGTATACCATAAAAATAGCCCTTCAGCGCTGAAGCCGCGGCAATGAACGGTATGCACGGAACCAATGCGAATAATGATAGGTAAGTCCTGGGATCACCAAGCAGTTTGTTTGATATGAAATCGAGGTTTGCGATTATAAGCAGCGAGGATGCAGCACCTGCCGCAACTATGATGACAAGGGCCATATGTGTAATTTTACCAGGATTTACAGGATTGTTTTTTGCTACCTCGAATGCGACCATCTTCGATACGGCAATCGAAATGCCTGAAGTGAGCGTGAGTATCACGAGTGAATAAACGGGCGATATAAGCTGGAAAAGGCCCATGCCTTCGGCACCTATCAGGTTTGACAGGTATATCCTGTATACGAAGCCTATTACCCGGGCTATCAACGCGGCAAGCATCAATATTACGGCGCCGGCGGCAAAATTGCGGACCTTCATATTGATTATTATTTAAAGATGACTCATATTATGTCTTAGACAATTAAAATTAAGCCTTGGCCAATTTATTGCGCAGCCTATCGATCCTTTTACTGATGAGCTCGCGTTGAGTGTCGTTTTCAAACCCTGTGCACGAACAGATCCGCATAGCCTTGGCTGCGGCTCCGAGGGCCTTGTCGATGTCTCTGACCTTGTGTTCATAGTATTTGGCAAGCTCGACAGCAGGATATATGCTCAGACAGCCTTCTTCGCTGAGTATGCTTTCCCAAAGCGCCACAGCCCGGACGTAATCGCCCTGCCGCTTATATAGTCGTGTCAGTCTCTTGCAGGCCTTGTCACGCACCGCAAAATTGCCGCTTGTTGCGCAAGACTCATAGCATTGCGCGGATACCTCCAGATATGATCCGGCGTATCCGTATGACTCGAATACCCTTCCCACCCCGAAGAGTTCGTATTCGTCCCCGGCGCGCCCGAACGGATCTTCGAGCATTGAAGATATCTTTACCAGTAATGATACCATTGACAATATATCGCTTTTGTTATGCAGGAGGATCTTTTTAATATCGGTAAGGTCCCGATATTCAAGATACCTGAAATAGGCGGATGGGATAAAGGCTCCCGGGATATCGTCCACTCTGGACTCTCCGAGGATGTTTTGCTCGAGGGAGGAGAGTGAGCAGCTTTCGAGTTTGGCTTTCCAGATCCTCCGCGAAGGGTATAGCAGGTCGATATGGATGAAGTTTCCGACCATATCCTGAAATCTGTTATATATCAATCTGGATTGGATGAGGTTCCAGTCGAATGCGCGGCCGTTGAACGATACAATAGCCTTGAAGCGACCCAGGTTTTGAGTAAGTTCCCGCAGCATCGCCGGCTCGTCGTCGTAATCCCTCATAAACAATTGGCGCAGTACGAAACTGTCATCCTCAAAATAACCCAACCCGATGAGGAAAGCCACAGTGCCGGCGCCTGTAGATAATCCCGTGGTCTCTGTATCAAGGTATATGTAGTCGCGAGGATCGAGGGTATCCGATTCTATGCCAAAAAGCCTGTCGATGTGATGCGTTGCGATCGAAGCTGCAGTTCCGAGGTTGGTACCGCCATATAAATAAGTGAACGGATATCTGTCCTCGATTACTGCATAACCGCCGTCTTCATTTGAATATACAAGGCTGCCGGGTATATCATCCGTCCAGGGTACGGGTATCTGAAGCCGGGTGTCTGCGCTATCTGCGCCTGCCGGTTGATGGACTGCCGTCTGCCCGGGCGCGCCGGTGCGCTGCTCATGTCCGGCTATATATGCAGCCAATTTGCTTCTGAGATCATTATTCATCAAATCAAGTCCTGAGGACCATCTTTATCATTTCAAGAGTGACTTCCTTGGGATTGCCGCTGCCGGAGAACTCATTGAGCGGGCCTACGCACGAAGGGCATCCCGATTCACAGCCGCACTGCCTTATCATTTCCGCCGCGGTCGTGAACATCTCATTATGGAGTTCGTACAGTTTGTCGCTGAATCCTACGCCCCCGGGGTAATTATCATAGATGTAGATCGTCGGCCGTCGGCTGAAGTTTGATTTCACCTGGCTCACGACCCTGATGTCGCGCGGGTCGCACATAAGATATACGGGAGCGGCATTGGCAAGTATGTTTGACACCCCGAGGAGGCCGTTCTGCATATCCAAATTACTGATGCGGTTGGACAGGTCCTCCGGGAAGCATACCCAGTATGAAGTTGTGTGCATCTCGGTCTCCGGTAGTTTGACAGGTCCCGAGCCGATATTTTCATGCGTATACAGCTTGATCTTCTTGAACATGGTCACAAGGGCGGTAACCTTCACTTCTCCGCAGTTTTTACCTATGCCTTTGTCTTCTTCGTCCCTGAACACATCCATTACTTTCAGGTCGACTGCGAGGTTTGCATCGGTATAGTAATCGACGTCCACCTTGCGGACAAAGGCCTTTTTATTATCAAAGTCGAGATTTTCCACCTGGTACTGCTGCCCTTCGTGAATATATACGGCCTCATCGTGGAGGAGCATGGGAGCGCTGAAGCTGTCGGCCTCGCCGATAGTCCTGTGCGCAGGCTCGGAGGTGTCGATTATGATGAAATTCTCGTTTGATGCGCTTCGGATGCTTATCTCGTCAGCCGGGAAGCTCTCGGACGACCAGTGCCACCTGTTGCCGACATGCCGGATGAGCTTTGCCTCCTCCATGAATGAAAGCATTTCCGGCGTAGTACTCACGCCGAAGCTCTCGCCGTCTTCAAACGGCAGTTCGAATGCCGCGCATTTCATATGGTTGTAAAGTATCACCAGGTTGTCGGGATTGATAAGGCCGTTTTCGGGGCTTTTCCCGAAGAAGTATCCCGGATTGCTGATGATGAACTGGTCTATGGGGCTGCTGCTGGCTACGAGGAATGCTGCCGACACGCCGCTCCTGCGACCGGCGCGGCCAGCCTGCTGCCAGGTGCTGGCTATGGTGCCCGGATAACCGCACATGATGGACGCCTCGAGGCTTCCCACATCGATACCGAGTTCGAGGGCATTGGTGCTGACCACTCCTGTTATGTTGCCGCTGCGCAGACCCCTTTCGATCTCCCTCCTCAGGTTTGGCAGATAGCCTCCCCTGTAGCCGCGCACCCGGTTCTCGCCTTTCAATGCGCCTGACTTTGCTTTAAATATGTCCTTAAGATAAGTTACCATCACTTCGACATTCAGTCTGCTTTTTGTGAAGACAATGGTCTGTATGGCGTTGCGGATAAAAAGATCTGCGAGGCTTCTTGCTTCAAGCAGGCTGCTTTTGCGTATTCCGAGCTCCCTGTTGACCACCGGCGGATTATAAAAGACTATGTGTTTGGTGCCTGAAGGAGCGCCGTTCTTATCGATGATGCCGACGTCATGGCCGGTGATCCTGGCTGCAAGCTCCCCGGGGTTGGCGATGGTCGCCGAGCAGCATATGAAAATCGGGTTCGAGCCATAGAAGCGGCATATCCTGTTGAGCCTCCTTATGACATTTGCGAGGTTGCTGCCCAGGACGCCCCGGTAGTGGTGAAGCTCATCAATAACTATGTATTTGAGGTTCTCGAATAGTCTTGTCCATTTCGTATGGTTGGGAAGGATGCCGCTGTGGAGCATATCGGGGTTAGTCACCACGATGTGCCCGGCTTGCCTTATCGCTTTGCGCGCCGATTGCGGGGTATCGCCGTCGTACGTGTAGGTTTTGATGTCAACGGAGGCTTCTGTTATGAGATCGTGCAGCTCGGACATCTGATCCTGCGAGAGGGCTTTCGTCGGAAAGAGGTATATGGCCCTCGAATTCTCATCCTTTATAATTGAATCCAGGACGGGGAGATTATAGCAAAGAGTCTTGCCTGACGCCGTAGGGGTAACTACTACGATATCTTTGCCGCCGAGAACCGACCCGACAGCCTCTGCCTGGTGCGAATACAGCCTTTCGATGCCCTTTTTGGCAAGGGCTTTCTTCAGTCTTTCATCGAGGTCTTCGGGAAAATCGGCATATTCGGCCTCTTTTTCGGAGATTTCCATCCAGTATGTGATATTACCGGCGAAATGACCGTTGTTCCTGATATGTTCGAGGACCTGGCCGAGGTTCATAGAGTCCCTCCGGTTATTGAATAGATACCGAACATACATTCGGTATCTTCTTTATCATTCTACTACATGCACATCGTAATTGTAAAGGCGCAATCTTCTTCCGAGGTACATGATGACCGCCGCCATCAGCCAGAAGTACGCCACCATCATGGGCACCTCGAATACATTTTCGAAGAAATTCGGGATAACAAGCCCGACAATCGATACGAACAATCCCTGGGCTACCTGTTTCACGTATTTGTCCGTGATATTACGCATCACACGGTAGCTCCATATCACAGTGTTGTAAATCAGCAGCGCAAATGCGGCCAGTCCCGTCAACCCCATCTCTACTGCGGTCTTGAGAAAGTAATTGTCCATGTAGAACGTACCGGGGATATTGTTGTTCATAGCAACGGCGCCGCCGAATTGCCCCAGCCCCACGCCGAATACCGGGTTCTCGGCGACCATCCTGAGGCCGACAGGCCAGCGCAGCAGGCGCCCGCCCTTGATGCTGCTCATGATGTAGTCGCCGCTCAGCATGTATGAGATCCTGTCGTAGACCGGCGGAAGGAGTATCAGCAATACGGCTGCCAATAAGATCAGAGGCATGTATTTCCTCTTATCTTTCATGAGGAAGAATATCAGCATGGCAAACGCGAATCCCAGCCATGCCGAGCGCGAGAATGTCAATACGAGGCAGAGCAGCATGATCCCGGTTGACGTAACGAAACAGAGCCTTTTGACTATGCTTTTTTCTGCGAATACAAGCGACAGGGATATCGGGATCAATATCAGCATCAGGCTGCCGAGAATGTTCGGGCTGCCGATTATGGAAAACGCCCTTGTGCGTATTCCGCTCTCAGCGGTGTCTATCCAGTTCGAAGGCATCGGCGCGGCGGTAGCATACTGATAAATACCGTGAAGCCCGAGCAGCGTCCCTGCCAGCACCATCAGGATCAGGAGACGGACTGCGCCGGTCTCGGATCGCAGGAGCTGCACTATGAGGAAAAACCATAGCATGTACTCTATAACCGCCCGCAATCCCTCAATGCCGATCCTCATATTGGGGGCGGCGGCTATCAGCAGGAATAACCCTACGCCGAAGAACAAAACGAGCGGAAAGTCGAGCGGGGTCGGGGTATATGCCCTTTCTTTCCTGTATACAAGCCAATTGTACACCCAAACCATTATTGCCGCCGCAATCAGTAATTCGTCCCAATA
>CAYWGM010000023.1:0-13130 GCA_964457875.1 uncultured Eubacteriales bacterium
GGCGATTTTTTTTGATTGGGATGGGACTGCCGTAATTACGAGGGATGCTCCTGTAGATAAAGTCATGCCGTTGATGAAAAGGCTTTTGGAAAAAGGGATCATCCTCGTAATAATCAGCGGTACGACATATGAGAGAATCGCTCATGGCAAATTGCATGAATACGTACCCCGAAGTATGATCGGCAATATGTTCATGGGATTGGGAAGAGGCGCCCACAACTATGGCTTTGATGCAGAGGGGAATCCTGTGCTGTTGCACCATATGATACCGGCAAAGGATGTAATGATCAGGATACACGAAGCAGCCTTTTGCTTGCACAAATATCTTTTGGAGAATTATGATTACCAGACTGATATTGTCTTTACCAGGCCTAATTACTGCAAAATTGATATGCTTGTCGATCTTGACCGTTGCGGCAAACTATACTTTCAGCCGGGAGAACTGGATCTTGTCAATGACATGCTGCACAAGCGCGGATATGACAAAGGGATCCGCGGACTTATCGATCATACGGTACGAATCGGGGAGGATTTGGGGATCCGGCTGCAGGTCACTACCGATGCTAAATACATAGAGGCAGGGATAAGCACGAAAGGAGATAACGTCAATTATTTCCTTGAGCACGTAGTCTTCAAAAAAGGCATTAATATTGATGAATGCTGTTTCTGGGGGGATGAGTTCACATACCTGGGAGAAGGCGTCAAGGGCAGCGATGCGCTGATGATTACTGATAAATCGGCCGGAGGTGACTTTTTCGACGTCTCGGAGGATCCGCTGAAACTGCCTGAAAATGTAAAGCATATAGGCGGAAGCATCAACAGCTTTTCATCATTTTTAAGAGAACAAGCCGAAAAGAAAGGAATGTGTATATGAAGAAAATAAGGGCAAATGTAGAAGTGCTATCGCAAAGTGAGATTGAGATGATTCACGATGCATCGTTGAGAATATTGGAGAACATAGGAATAAAGGTTCCTAATGATGATTGTCTTGATGTTTGCCAAAAATTTGGCGCTAAAGTCGACAGGGAAACAGAAGTGGTAAGGATACCGTCGAAGTTTATGGAAGAAGTAATTGCAGAAATTAGGAAGGCGGGTCTTGATAAAAAAAGTGAGGACAAAGTCGAGAAATTGTACGGCGAGATTTCCACTCAGGCCACCATCGTCGATTACAAGACAAAAACGCGCCGTTACGGGGTCATGGACGATGTGAAGAAGGGCCTTGTCCTGGTGGATCATCTGAATAACTTCAAGGAGAACAACATAGTCGTCATCCCTTCGGATTATCCAAGGGTGATGATGGACGTGCTGGCCTTTCAGATGATATATACCTATTCGAAAAAACCCGGTAAGTCATGGATATTATTGCCTCAATCGGCAAAATATATCGTACAGATGGCCAATTATCTCGGCCAGCCGGTCGCATATTCACCTGAAACGGTCAGCCCGCTGCAATTCAGGAAGGAAAGCCTTGAGATCTCTGTCATCTTTGCAAAAGAGGCGAAATACCTGTACTCGGGCCCTATGGTAATGGCCGGAGGCACAGGCCCTGTGACTTTGGCGGGTACGCTTGCGCTTCAGAATGCCGAAGTCCTTGCAAGCGTCTTTTTGCTCCATGCCTTGAACAACCAGTTTTCATTCTATAATGCCGCAGCCCATTCAATGGATCTTCGTACTATGATATGCTCATTCGGTTCGCCGAACCAGGCATTGATCGGGATGTGCACCGCCCAAATGGGGAGGTTTTATGGATTGAGATCGGTAAGTAATGCCGGGCTTACCGATGCACTGATGCCCGACTTTCAGGGAGGATTCGAAAAGGCTTCGTCCGCCATCTTCAGCTGTCTGGCCGGTACGACCGGCGTAGGTTGTCAGGGGATCGTAGGCGCCGATCAGGGGATCAGCCTGGAACAACTCGTATTGGATAATGAATGGCTCGATGCCTATAATTATATCCTTGACGGCGTAGATGTGAATGCTGATACTATTGCATTGGATGTGATCGAAAGCGTCGGTATAGGCGGCAATTTCCTGTGCGAGGAGCACACTGTGGAGTATATGAGGAAGAGCTACTGGTTCTCAAAGTTTTTTAACCGCGAGAATTGGGATACATATTTTAGTAAAAATACCCCCGAACTACTGGACAGGGTGCATGATTATGTAAATTCCATTGTAAACGCAGGGCCGATCGAACCATTGCTGAGCGGAACCAAGCTTGATGAAATCAACTATATTGTCAATTGCGCCAAGGCGGAACTGGTAAAATAACGTAAATGGTAAAAAGGGAGGATAATTATCGTGTCTGAATTGTTTAAATATGAAAACGGCTGGGTAATACGCGATACGCGGTTTTCTTTTGATAGTGAGAGCATGAAGGCTTCCGCTTATTCGCTCAGCAATGGGTATATGGGCAACAGGGGCGCTCTTGAAGTGATGGATTCAAAAAGGAAGCACATTTCGGGTACTGTTGTTAACGGAATATATGATACCCCCGATGGCGATTTGGGAAAAGTTGAAATAGTCAATATTCCAAATTGGACTTCAATCAAGGTGTGGGTCGATGACGAACTGCTTGATCTTGAAAAGGGAACAATCGTTTCATTTGACCGCCATATCAATATGAGGGAGCCTATCCTGCATAGCGAGCTGGTATGGCGCAGCCCGAAAGGCAGGACTGTCCTCGTGAAATCCGAAAGGATGGTCAACGCCGGTAATTTGCATAATGCCAGCATCAAATGGAGTTTGCGGGCGGAGGACGATTGCGGGATTAATGTTGAGACGGGTATCGACGCCGATATATATAATCTGCGGACAGACTGGCATTTCAGCAGAACCCGCAGCCGCAGGATAAATGGCAAGCTGTTTGTTGAAGCTGTGACTATTGAGAATAATGACGTAATAGGAATCGCTTGCGAGAATGAGTTGAAGACTTCGGGCAAGCTTGAGGCCGCCCCGGTCGTTATCTCGAATGATTTATATATTGCCGACAGGTATTGCATCGGTTTGAAACGCGGTCAGAAGATCGAACTGCAAAAGACTTCAGCGATCTATACCTCAAACGATACAAACGAGCGATTGGATTTCATCTGTATTCTTGAACTGGATAAAATGATTGATGAAGGCTATGAATCATTAAAAACAAAACATTTGCAAGCCTGGGCAAGAATCTGGGATGTGGCGGACGTAAAAATCGACGGGGATGAAAAGGCTCAGATTGCAATGAGGTTTGCGGCATTCCATCTTATTGATTCCGGCCCGAGGCACAGCCAGAATATCAGTTTCCCGGCACGCAGCCTGTCGAGTCAGGAACATTTCGGTTCTGTCCACTGGGATACCGAAATCTTCATAATGCCGTTTTTTACGTATCTCTTCCCTGAAGTGGCAAAAAACATGCTCGTATACCGATACAAGACACTGGACGGGGCAAGGCGCAAAGCAATAAGGATGGGTTACAAGGGGGCCTTTTTCCCATGGGAGAGTCACCGTATTTCAGGTGAGGAAAGGTGTCCGAGCATAGTATTCAAAGATCGCACAGGCAGGCCGATCAGGAGTTATTTCTGGGATATGCAGATACATATATCCGCAGATATCGCTTACGCCGTATGGCAATACTTCCAGGCCACCGGCGATATTGAGTTCATGAAGGATCATGGCGCGGAGATCATCTTTGAAGTTGCCAGATTCAACGACAGCAGGATCCATTTTGATGTCAAAGGCGATAAATATATCATTGTGGGGGTCATCGGCGCTGACGAGTATCGTGAAAATGTCGATAATAATGCGTACACCAACTACATTGTTAAAGAGAGTTTTTCCATAGCTTTTAAGACGCTGGATCTCCTCAGGCAGAACTGCCCGGAGCGTTATGATGAGATTGCCGCCAAGATCGGCCTCAAGGACGAAGAGCTCGTATGGTGGAAGCAGGTATATGACAAACTCTATCTTCCGGAGCCGGATAAGGATACCTTGCTGATAGAAGAACACGATGGGTTTTTTAGCCTTGCAACATGTTCGCTTGAGGAATTGGAGAGCCAGAAGGCATATAAGAACGAATATATCGGCGGCATCGGCAATATAATCGATAATTACCAGATCAGCAAGCAGGCCGATGTGGTGATGATGCTGTATCTGCTGAGAGACCGGTTCAGTGATGACGTCAAACGCAAGAATTGGTTGTTTTACGAGGCCAAGACCGATCACGGCTCGAGTCTGAGCGCGATGGGATATGCGTTGTGCGCTGCCGACGCCGGTATGACCGAAGAATCTTTCCGGCTGTTCCGGCATACCTCGATGATGGATCTTGATCCCAGCTATTTCAGCGGTTTATTCTCCAATGGTATCCATCCATGCGCAATATCCGGGACATGGCTGGCGCTTGTGCACGGTTATGCAGGGGTCACATTGAAAGAAGATGGTATCCACTGGAGGACGCCTCACCTTCCTCCGCAATGGAAAAAGATAGAATTCACTTCGATATGGCACGGTATCCCCGTCCGTTTCCTTTATAAGGATGGCAGATTTACCGCGCATCTAACGCAAAAGGGTGCAGACATACCATTCCATATCGGGCAGAACATAGAGATACTTACATTTGGCGGCGAGGTATCAGTAGATGCATAGCGGCGGCGCCGGTATTGAAGCGGTCGGCAGATGGTTCAGGTATGGCGGCGGATACCCATATCTGGTCGGTTATGATTATCAGGAGCTTTTCTGTAAAAAGGCATACACCTATGCCGATGTTGAAAGGAAGCTCGATGCATTTGTGAAATACAGAATCAATAAAGTCAGGGTATGGGCAAACTGCTGGTTCATGAGAGAAAATGCATATTATCCGTGGGCAGTGGATGAAAACGGGAAAAAGAATCTGGACGCATGGGATGATGTATATTGGACACGTATGAAAGACTTCGTACAGATGTGCAAAGACAGGGATATAGTTGTCGAATTCACCATATTCTCGCCCTATCCCAATAATACGGATTTTCCGTTTTGGACTAACTGTAAGTATGCATTCAATAAAGAATTTAATGTGAATAACGCGTTTACTGCCAATGAGTCTGGTAATTTCTATCCACAGTTCTTTAATCTTGATCTGAGCGAGAAATCTTCGAGCGGAAAGAGGCTTTATGATTACCAAAAGGCGCTTTGCGACAAGAGCATCGACGAATTGAACGGTTACGGAAATGTATTTTTTGAAGTGTTCAACGAATTCCCGACTGTAGACGCATTGGGCGAGGCAGTCGAAAGCAACTACAAGTGGCAGTTGCATTGGGCGGAATATATGCATTCAAAGGGAGCTATAACCGGCGTGCATGCCAATGAGTTCCATTATATGAATAAGTACGGTATAACACATTACCGGGATAAATCATACATTGATGTGCTCACGTTCCATGTATATGCGCAGAATGAGGACAGCCCCGATGATATCTCTTCTTTTTTGCATGATTTGCAGCCGTACGCTTCAAAGCACCGGAAGATACTCCAGAACAACGAGTCGCACGCATACAATAATACCGCGCTGACGGATATGTGCACGCGTGAGGCGTGGAGCTTCTTTGTCTCGGGGGGGTACTATTTCCATTATTCCGAAGATACGGACGACATCGGTACTCCGGAATGGAATGGACGTGCCGAACGACTGATGATCGTGCGCAATGTCGCCGAATCGGTCAATTTCCGGGATATGTCGCCGATAGATGAAAAGGGCGGAGAATATGATTCACTCGTCAGCGCAGGGCCGGGGGCGTGTTGGCAGGTACTGGCGAAACCCGGTTCGGAGTATGTCGTATATTTCTGCGGAGAGAAATCGTCGGATGACGCCGATATCAACCTGCCGGCAGGATCATACAGTTACATTTATTATGATACTAGGGTATGGGACAGCAGCGGATTATCAAGCGGCACAGTAAATACCGCCGGCGGAAGGACTGTACTCGGCGCCCCTCCTGCAGGCGGCTGGTGCAGTACCACAGGACTTACCCTTGTGCTGAAAAAGTTATAGGATTTAATAGATTTGGACTGTTGCAAAATATAGGGATGGTGCGGCATATGGGGAAAATTGCCATTAAATATCAGGAACTATGGGATCATATCTCAATAATGAAGATAGTCGATTCGCACAACCACTTGCGGGATCCCGAGGAATATGCGGACGGGCGGATCAAGCCCATATTTACTGATGAAACGTATTTTGATGTAATACTTAATTCGCTTGAGGAATATGCATTTACCGAAGGTTCATTCCGCAATGAGGGGCTGAGCCTGCTTTGCGAACAATTTGCCGGCGACGATACTATTACAAGGCATAATCTTTTGAAAGCGCGCGAAGCCATCCGGAAGCGGTATTACAAAAAGGGCGGCTTTGAGCTGATGATGGATGACGCAGGCATAGCGTACATGCTTAATGACCCTTGTGGGATAACTATTCCGCCGGTTTATCCTGTAACCCGGATGAGGTTCAAAATCAGGATGGACTTTTTTACGGGTATCTGTTCATATGAAGATATCAAAGTAATTCAGGAATTCACCGGTAAGTACGTACACACCATTGATGATCTCATGGCAGCTGCTGAAAAAATGCTTATCGAGGCCAAAAAGCAGGGCGCGACCGTCATAAAAAACTGTTCGGCATATTTAAGGGATTTGCGTTTTAATAATCCCACAAGCAGTGAAGCCGAGCAGTGCCTGAATAAAATACTAAATGAAAATAAGTTTGCAGCCTGGCTTAGATATATCCGGTATTCTCCGGATGAGATGCGTCCTCTTGCAGATTTTATGGTACACTATTTCTGCAGGCTGGCCGCGAAACATGATATGACGGTCGCATTCCACACAGGCCCTGAATATCATTTCGTCATCGGACCGAGAAATGTTCTGGAACTGGGCAACCTGTTCAAGCAATATCCCGAGGTGCGGTTCAACCTGATGCACGGCAACCTGCCTAATTATCAGGACGCTGCCTATATTGCCAACCGCATGAAAAATGTATCGATAGACCTGTGCTGGTGTTATAACCTCAGCACCACTTATTCATTGGAGGCGTTATATTTCTGGCTCGGACTGGCGCCGATCAACAGGATCATCGGATACGGCACAGACAACAGCAACATAGAAACCATCTGGTGGTGCTCAAAGCTGGCGAGGAAGACTACATACCAGGCTTTGGCCAGACATATCGAGGAAGGCAGGATCAGCGAGAGTCAGGCGATGAGGATCGCCACAATGATACTATATGAAAATCCCGAGCGGATCTTGGGGTTTAAAAAAATGGAGGCAAATTTAAATGACAAGTCGCGAAAGAGTAAAAGCCGCATTGAACCACAAGCAGCCCGATAAAGTTCCGGTAAGCCTTGGAGCACATATCTGCGATGCGTTTACAAAGTTTGCCAAGGATAATTACGAGGAACATCTCGGTTTTGAGAAAACGCCGCACTTGATCACCCATAAGGCCATGTGGGGTGCGTTTGACGTACAGAAGATCCTTCCCTTCGGAACACCTCAAGAGATAGATGATGAGATCAGGAGATTGGTCGACGTACTCGGTAAGGACGGCGGATACATCCTGTCGCCTGCCCATAACGTCCAGGCCCTTGTCCCGGGAGAAAACATCGATGCTATGCGCAAGGCAATGCTCAGGCATAGGGGGCGTTTGTCATAAAACTCGCAGATAATATTCATATATATCGCGGCGCGGTAAATACGGGCATCCTGATACATAAGAACAAGGCTGTTCTTATCGATTGCTGCGATTCTCTTGAAAAAGAAGAGCTTGGGAAGCTGGGTGTCGATACTGTTGACATCATTCTTTTTACACAGCACCGGAGGACCCATACCGCCGGCGCATATCAATTTGCAGGGAATACGAAGTTCATAGTCCCTCAAAAAGACAAATATTTGTTTGAGGACGCGGAGGCCTTCTGGCAGGATCCGCAAAACCGCTGGCACCTGTATCATTATCAGCCGGGTCCTCTTGTCATGACAAAAAACCTGCCGGTTTCCGGCACAGTATCCGAAGGTGATATCATAAAATGGGAAGGATTCGTCATAGAGGTATTGGAGACTCCGGGCGCCACTGATGGAAGCGTATCATATGTTGTCACCCATGATGATTTGACCATGACCATCTGTTTTTCCGGCGATGTAACATATGGCGGCGGTCAGGTATTTGATCTATATTCACTCCAAAAGGGCTTTACCACAAGGGATTATCATGGTTTTATGGGGAATGTGGTTAAGCTCATTGAAAGCATGAAGAAGCTTGATTCTTTGAAATCAAAAATAAGCATGCTTGTCCCGTCGCATGGAGACTTGATCGTCGATCCTCAGCAATCTATTGGTGCCGCAATAGATTCTTTGGATGAACTATATGAGAATTATTGTTCAATATCAAGCATCAACTATTATTTTCCCGATTGCCTCGCGGATATCCGCAAGAATACGGAGATGATGGAGCCGGCAGTCTGCGCGGATCTCCCGGATTATATCAAACACGTCGGTTTTACAACCTTCGCACTTGTGTCAGATTCGGGTTTGGCGCTGATTATAGACTGCGGATGTGAGAAAGTAATTAATATACTTCGTGATTGGATAATGGAAGGCATCATCGGGAGTATAGAGGGGTGCTGGGTCACACATTATCATGATGACCATGTTGATTTCATCAGAAGTCTTGTATCAGAATTTTCATGCCCGGTCATAACTACGGCAGATGTGGCAGAAGTCATCCAACGCCCTTCCGGCTTTTTCCTGCCATGTATCTCGCCTGAACATGTGCATGTCGATAAGATCATGCCCGACGGATACTCATGGCAATGGAATGAGTTTACCCTTACTGCCATGCATTTGCCGGGGCAGACACTGTATCATAGCGGTCTTCTTGTCGAGGGTCATGATATGAAGATATTGCTCGCAGGCGATTCATTTTCACCTAACGGTATAGATGATTATTGCAGCGGCAACCGGAATTTTTCCGGAGAAGGCAGAGGATACCGTTATTGTATAGATATATTGCGTAAATGCAGACCGGATTATATTTTGAATCAGCATCAACTGAAGGTGTTCCGGATGACTGACGACAATTTGGACTTTATGGAAAAGAAGCTTATTGAACGTGAAAAGATATTCTCCAGAATATTACCATGGAATGATCCGAATTTCGGTCTTGACGAATGGTGGGTGCGGACATATCCCTATGAGCAGTCGGCAGTTGCAGGCAGCCGGATTTCTATTGAGGTTCGTTTTATGAATCATCATATCGAGCCGATAACAGCTCATGCCGGCATATTGCTGCCGGATGGGTGGGAACTCATTGTTCCGTCTTTGACATCAGAGTCAGTGATTTTATGCGGCAGAGATGGGAATTCGGACGGAAGCATATTATTTCAGATCAGTATACCCCCGGATGCGCCGGAAAACATGTATATGTTAGTTTTTCGGATCAGTTGCGGCGAAAGATATCTGGGGCAATTCAGGCATGCGGTTGTATCAGTAATAAGTGACTATGCTAAATGAGATAATAGTCTCAATAATATATGTATTTTAAAGTAATATGCATTTTTTAAAGTCCAATTTAAAGAATTGTTTAATATTTGAACTATAATATATTGATGCCGGTAATGTACAATTGGTGCATGGATAACATGAATACCATCAGCAGACTTAATCAATCAAAATCAATCAAAACAAGTTTTTTAAAAACGATTTATAATCTTAAGCGCAATAAGGAGCTTATCCTTTTGTGCATACCGGGATTGGCTTTCCTTATAGTCTTCAATTATCTGCCTATGTTCGGAATAGTTCTTGCGTTTAAGAATTATTATCCGGGCAAAGGCTTTTTGGGGAGTCCATGGGTTGCATTCGATAACTTCAAGTTCTTCTTTACGTCACAGGATGCATTTACCATAACAAGAAATACGCTTTGCATGAATCTTTTGTTTATTGTTTTCGGTACCATTATTGCTGTTATTTTTGGCCTTATGCTCTTTGAACTTAATAAAAAATGGACGAAGATTTATCAGACGGTTCTTTTCTTTCCTTACTTTACATCGTGGGTGTTTGCCGCTTTCCTTTTCTATGTCTTTCTTGATCCCCGTTTGGGTGTCATTAACCACATACTTGCTTATTTTAATCTAGAATCAGTTTTATGGTATCAGGAAACCGCATATTGGCCTTTTATACTCCTGTTTGTTTATTTGTGGAAGTGGACAGGTTATTCCAGCATACTGTATTATACCGCTCTTATGGGCATCGACACGAGCTTTTATGAGGCCGCTCAAATCGATGGGGCGACAAAACTGCAACAGATAAGATTCATTTCGATTCCATTCCTTACGCCTATGATTTGCCTTCTGTGTATGATCAGTGTAGGGCGTATAATGAATGCCGATTTTGGGTTATTTTACTTTGTTCCGCAAAACTCCACAATGTTGTATCCTGTTACTGATGTCATGGATACCTATGTCTTCAGGGCGCTTCGCAAGTCAGGCGATTTCGGGATGGGTACTGCTGTGGGATTGTACCAATCGATAGTGGGATTTTTCCTCGTATTGCTTTCCAATGGTTTTCTGCGTAAATACCAAAGAGACAGCGCAGTATTTTGACGTCAAGGAGTAAAATATTAAATGAAAAAATTGAAATCGGGAAAATCCATATCAACACCAGCTAATATAGTACTGAATCTATTCTTTGCAATTGTTTCTATCATAATGGTTATCCCTATGATATACATAATAGTTGTGTCATTCACAGCCGAGACATCCATTTATACGGATGGATACAGACTCATTCCTAAAGAGCTTTCACTTAGGGCGTATAATATGTTGTATATTCTTAAAGATTCAATATTAAGAGCATACAAGGTCTCTATCATAGTTTCGGTATTTGGTACGTTTTTTTCCATGTTGATTGCTACTATGTTTGCTTATACTTTATCCAGAAAAGATTTCAGATATAGAAACAAGGTTTCTTTTCTCGTGTTTTTCTGCATGCTGTTCAGCGGCGGATTGGTGCCATGGTATGTTGTCGTAACCAAATTTCTTGGGATACAGAATTCCTATCTGGCTCTTATATTGCCTTATACCATAGTACCTATTTATGTGCTTTTCCTAAAGGGATTTCTGGCTGAATTGCACATTGAAATGTTTGAATCCGCGAAGATAGATGGAGCAAATGAATTCAGGATATTCTTCACTATTGCGGTTCCATTGTCAAAACCAGGGATTGCAACCGTATCGCTTCTGTATATGCTCATGTACTGGAATGATTGGTGGCTGCCGCTTATGTTCATAGATACCAGTCAGCTTTATCCGCTTCAGTCAATGATTTATACCATGATGAGCAGTATAGATTTTCTAAAAACCAATGCCGGCAAGTTCGGTTATTCAGTCGATAGCAGAGCGCTTCCCTTTGAATCTATGAAAATGGCTACAATGCTTGTTTCGGCAGGCCCGATGCTTTTTATATTTCCTTTTTTCCAGAAATATTTTGTCAGAGGTTTGATGGTGGGATCTGTTAAAGGCTGACAATGGCTATAAATGGGCTTTGCCCATATGGCAAAATATATTTTTAAGGAGGATTCACATGTCTAGAAACAAATCAGCAATGCGTCTACTCACCTTGGTTGTGGCGTTGTTCATGCTGGCTGCTTTGATGTTGACAGGTTGCACGCCTAAAACGGCGGAGCCGACTGATACGCAGCCTTCAACCCAGGCAGAAGCGACAGATGAAGGACCGCTGGACCCGGTAACCCTTACCTGGTACATGATAGGTTCTACGAACCAAGCTGATGAAGCGGCCGTATTTAAAGCCGCAAGCAGGTATCTGAAAGAAAAGATCAATGCCGAATGCAACTTCGTATGTTTCGACTGGGGCGAATATAACGACAAAATGGCCGTCAAGATAGGCGCCGCAGAAGAATTCGACATCTGCTTCACATCAGACTGGGCGGTAAACTATTTCCAGAATATCTCCAAAGGCGCTTTCCAGGATGTCACCGCTCTTATCCCCAAGTATGCGCCGAAGAAATGGGCAGCCATACCCAAGTGGGTTTGGGAAGGTCTTAAAGTCAAAGGCAAACTTTACGGCGTTATCAACGGGTTCATCGCATGGCAGGATATGTTCTGGTTCAGGAAAGACCTCGTTGAGAAGTTCAAATTCGATATCACAACTGTTAAGAAATTGGCAGATATTGAGCCTTTCTTAAAAGCTGTCAAGGATGACGATCCGACGATGGTCCCATTCCCGAAACAAGCTTCAAGCGAACATAACTTCATGTTCTCTGAGTTGAATATCGACCAGATCATCGCATGGAGTTTACCTGGTGTTGTCAAGAGAGACGATGCAAATCTTAAGGTTTTCAATCAGTATGAGATGCCAGAACTCCTTGAAATGTATAAGCTGCTTCACAGCTGGTATGAGAAGGAATATATCAATCAGGACGCGGCTACTAAAAAGGATAATAATGATATACATTCCGCCGGTAAATCAGCTTGTGCATTTAACGGAACGTATTATGTCGGGCAGGAACAGGAATTTGCAGCAGGACTTCCGAAAGGTATGCAAGTAGTCGTTCAGCCGATCGGCATACCATGGGTTACTCCCGAGAGTATCACCAAGACAATCAACGGTATCAGCGCTACATCCAAGAATCCTGAGCGCGCTATAATGGCTCTTGAGATTTCAAATACCGACAGGATATTCTTCAGACTTATTTCTGCAGGTTTTGAAGGGACTCATTATTCAGACCTCGGCAACAACCAGATCAAGCTTTTGGATGGAAGCAAGTATCAGCCGTGGAACAGCTGGGCATGGGGCGATCTTGACAGGAACGGATACACAACCGAAGGTCAGCCTTTCGATATGCTGCAGCAAAAGGCGGATTCCGGTACAAACAGTCAGCCGTCACCGGCTCTCGGATTCCCGATGGATAACGAGCCTGTTAAGACCGAGTTTGCTCAGATTCAGGCTGTTGCAGCTCAGTATTTCCCGCAGCTCATAACAGGAACAGCTGATCCAGTCGTGACTCTGCCTGAATTCAATGCCAAGTTGAAGGCAGCAGGTTTGGACAAATACTTGCAGGAAGTACAGAAACAGATCGACGAATGGAAGGCAGCAAAACAGTAAGTCTTATAAGT
>CAYWGM010000023.1:13230-19769 GCA_964457875.1 uncultured Eubacteriales bacterium
ATCCCTCTGACGTTTCATGTGGCCGATCCTGAGATCAATTGGGATCCGGTATTGATATCCAAACGGTCGAGAGACAGCGGATGGTTTTTCGGAGACGGCACTTACCCGAGCAAAGAGGATTTCCACAAGGAGGCCGAAGGCGTTCTGAAAAAGTTTCCTGAACTTCTGGTGACATTCGCGCATTTCTATAACAGGTCCGCCAACATGGCAATTGCGGCCTCGATTTTTGACAGGTGGCCGAATGTGCATTTTGATATCACGCCGGGTATGGGCATGTATGTGAATTTTGCCAAAGACCAGCGCGGGTGGCATGACTTTTTTACAAAATACCAGGATCGCATCGTTTTCGGAACCGATAATCTGACCGGATATCCAATCATAAATCCTGGAAGGGAAGGCATCAGAACGAAAATCGTATTCATGAAGGCCTTCTTTGAGACGTATGAAGATACCGTTGAGTTTTATGACGTCAGGTCTAAGGGGATCGGTCTGGACGGCGGAGTTCTTGAAAAGATATATAGCGGTAATTTCAGGAGAATTGCAGGCGATAAACCTGCAAGAATGGATAAGGATCTCGTATTGAAAGAATGCGACAGGATCCTGAAATGGTCTAAGAACCTCTCGGATGGCGGTTTTATTTATAATAACGCAACTGTGATTAAAAAAAGGATAGAGGATATATGAAAAATGTACGTCGCAATGAATTGTATAACTTGCTGGGAGATTTGCCGCCGCGTACATATGAAATATCTGCAAGAATCATTTCTATCGAGGAAAAATCAGACTTTATTCTTGAAAAACTCATATTGGACCTCAACGGCATCGAAGACGCACCTGCATACTTTATAAAGCCGAAAGACGTAAAAGGGCGCGTTCCTGCCGTATTGTACAATCATGCGCACGGATGCGCCTATGATATCGGTAAAAATGAACTGTTGTACGGCAGATCGTCCATTCAAAAGCCTCCTTACGCCGAAGTATTTGCAAAGATGGGATATTGCGCCTTATGCGTCGATATGTGGGCATTCGGCGACAGGCGGGGCAGGACTGAATTGGACATATTCAAGCACATGCTGTGGGATGGACGGTCGATGTGGGGCATGATGGTCTACGATACCCTACGGGCGCTTGATTATCTGAGTTCCAGGCCGGAAGTGGATCCGGCGCGCATTGCAACCATGGGGATCTCCATGGGAAGCACGATGGCCTGGTGGGCGGCAGCGCTGGATGAACGCATCAAGGTCTGCGCGGATATCTGTTGCCTGACTGATTTCCAGTCTATGGTGGAAATGAACGGGATGGATCTGCATGGCATATATTATTTCGTTTCCGGATTGATCAAGCGTTTCTCGACGTCGCAGATAAACGCGCTTATCGCGCCGAGGCCGCATCTTGCGCTCACCGGCAGCTATGACCGGCTCACGCCCGTCCCCGGATTGGAACGGATTAATAAAGAACTCAGCAAGGTATATGAAGACGAGGGAGCTTCTGACGCCTGGAAATTGGTGCGGTATAATGTCGGCCATGCCGAGACGGTGGCCATGAGGCAGGATATAATCACATTTTTTAAGAAATGGCTATAATAAAATAATAATATACAAAGGGGTAGCGTATGAAAAAATTTAAAATCTCATTTATCGGTGGAGCAAGCATGACATGGATCCCGAAATTCGTAATGGACATACTTCTGCTGGAAGGCATGGACGGTTCTGAAATCGGACTCATGGACATCGACACAGAAAGGCTTGAAGTAATGGGCCGTCTGGTTGAAAGGATGGTAAGGGAGAGGCAAAAAGGCTTCATCGTCAAGCTTTATGACGATAGGAAGAAAGCCATGGAGGGCGCTGACATCGTTGTTTCAACATGTCTGATAGGCGGGCATGAAAATTGGAAGAACGATATCAATATCATCCTCGGCTATGGGATAGAGCATCCGAAAGGTATGTCGGTAGGACCGGGCGGTTTCATACAGGGATTGAAGAACATACCGGCCATCGTCGGATTTGCCAAAGAGATGGAACAGATATGCCCCAACGCCTGGCTGCTTAATTTTACGAATCCGATGCAGTCGATAACACTTGGGCTTGCGTTACATTCGAAGATAAAATCCATAGGTCTTTGTCACGGAGTCAACGAAGGAATCTCATCCGTATCGGAATATCTTGATATAGATGAAAAAGAGCTTGCCTGCAGGGCCTTTGGCATCAACCATTGCGGTTGGCTTTTCGGATTGACGAGAGGTTCGGAAGACATGATGCCTGTGTTGAGGAAGAGGCTTGAAGAGCTGGCGCCGGGCATGAAGGGCAGATGGGAAGGACAGGAGATCGTTACAAGGGAGATGTGGGACGTCTTCGGGGCTTTTCCGCTGATAGCCGATATTCATACCATAGAATTCTTTCCCCATTATATAGCAAAAGGCGTCAAGTTGGCGGATTATTCTTTGCTGCACAACTTCATTGAAAAAAGGATGGAAAGCAGGGATATCCTCTGGGGTCGAATCGAGAAGACCGCCAATGGTGAATTGCCGCTGAGGAGCGCCCTGGGGAATACCGCTAACGCCGACAATATCAGTTATGCATCTGCGGAGAAGCTCGATGAGCTGATCAAGGCCATCGTTTATAATAAACCTGCAAATATGTACATCAATACCATCAATAATGGGTGTATCAGCAACTTACCGGATGATTGCTGCATTGAGGTGCCAGGCATCATAAACGCATCGGGCGCTTACGGATGCCGCATGGGGTCTCTGCCTGACGGCGTCGCCGGGCTTATGACGCCGCATGCGTATATACAGAAGCTCACCGTCAAGGCTGCAATGGAGGGATCGAGGGAACTTGCGCTGCAAGCCTTATGCCTTGAGCCTATGTGCCATTCAATGAAGATAAGCGAGATCAGGAGCATGATGAACGATCTTCTTGAATCGCAGCCCGAATGGGTGCCCAATTTCTTCCGCTAATACATCGATGAGGATAGCATTAGGATGAACCCTAAAGAGAATGCATTAAGAATAATCAGGTTTGATAATCCCGAGAGGATAGTTACTGAAGTCCCGCAATATCAGACCAGCTATACGGGAAGCAACCATGAGGGCTATACCGGAGGAGGCCATGATTGCGGGGCCGGAACAAAATGGGTCGATATCTGGGGCACCGAATGGCATAAGGAACATGAAGGGGTGATGGGGTTTCCTCGCGGTAATCCGCTTGCCGAAGTCGGGAATTTAAAAAACTATAAATGGCCCGATCCTGATGATGAGCGCATTTATAGAAAGATTTACGATATGGCAAAGAACCGCCCGGGGGACAAAACGGAATCTTTCCTGAGCGGCAGCCATAGGGATGCGCTTTGGGAGAAGGCATACATGATAGTCGGAATGGAAAACATGATGACATATTTCTATGAAGAGCCTGGGTTCGTAAAAGAGGTGCTTCACAGAATAACCGATTTCCATCTCGGAATAGCCAGACACTATACTAATATCGGCGTCGAACTGGTCGGAATGTCGGACGACCTGGGAACGCAGAGCAGTCTGATATTGAGCCCCAGGATAATCCGGGAGTTTTTTGTTCCCGAATACAGGAGACTGTTCAGTTTTTATAAGGAGAGGAATATCTTAATTGAGTTGCATTCGTGCGGCAAAATTGAGGACGTATTGGAGATGTTCATCGAGCTGGGCGTAGATATACTCAATCCGGTTCAGGCAAGCGCAAATGACCTTGACAAAGTAAGAACCGTCACACACGGGCGCATGGCCTTGCATGGAGGCATATGCTCCTCTTTGGTCATGAGCGGTCCGGAATCAAGGATTACGGAAGAGGTTCGTAAAAGGATGCTGCAATTGGGAGCAAATGGCGGCTACTTCTGTTCCAACGACCAGGGGTTACCTTTCCCGAAGAGCCATATCGACGCAATGAAAGATGCTGTTGAAAAATACGGACGTTACCCGCTGTGTACGTGAACGTATTAATTATCAAAACAAAAAATAATAAATCATAAGGAGAGAAGTATAACAATGACAACCAATCTCGCACCGCTATTTGACAAAAAAACAAAGGATCATGTCATCGGCAGCGCACTAAAAGTACTCAAGGAGATAGGCATAGAATGCAGTCATAAAAAGACTGTGGAAATGCTGCAGTGCAAAACCAAAATTGATTATGTCGACGGGAGGATGCGTCTTGACCCGGATGCCGTAATGTCCTATATCAATAGCAAGAAATCGGCTGAAGACGATAAGGATAAGGAATTCGGCATGGTCGGGCCGTGGTGTTCTTTCGAGATATGCGATCCTGTTACAGGGGATATCAGACCTCCGTCGGAAGCGGAAGTTATAAACGCAGCAAAGCTCATCGACAGCATCACTGTTGGCTGGGGACCTTTCGGCGGTTGCATTCCGATGTACGTCAGCGGCGTACCTGCCAGGCTTGCTACTCTGAAGGCTGAGCAAATAGCTGTCATGTATACCCGCAAGATGGGAGGCAAGCTGACTGTAACCGACAGGGACGAGGTAAAGCTCATCACCGAAATGTATAAAATAGCCGGCAGGAGATACAAGCTGGCTCTTCAGGGGATGATCAGCCCGCTCAGGCTCAATACCGAGATCATGGATACGTTCTTCGAACAGGACGGGAATAATGCAATCGATATGGAGATATCGTGCGCCATCCCTATGTCCGGAGCGACGGCTCCGGTGGTGTTCCCGGCCGGTCTGATACAGAGTGTGGCTGAGGCGATGGCTGTGGATTTTATATTCAACCTGTTGTCGGATCGTAAATTCGATTCGCTGGTTGTGAGGCTCGAGCCGTTTGACATGAAGAGCAATAATATCGTGTTCGGATCACCCGAATGGTGTGTGCTCAACAGGGCGTGCGTCGAGTTGGAGGGCGAACTGAGAGGTCGTCCCAGGAGATATGGCGTGTTCAGGAGCAACAGCAGGAGATTTGATGCGCAATCCGTGATCGAGGGCTCAATGGTTGTCCTGTTCCAGGCGCTCAACGGCGTCAGGAAATTCGGCGCTGTGGGCCAGCTGTGCGTGGACGAGGTGTTCAGCCCGCTTCAGGCGGTCCTGGATATCCAGATATTGAAGTATGTGAAGAGAGTTTTGGCTGATTTTAATGGAAGCTGGGACGAGGAAGCCGACTACATGAGCATTCTGCGCGAAGGCATAGCCGACGGCACCTTTATGGGACACGACACTACCGTGGAGAATTTCAGGAAGTTCTACAGCTACGACCATCTGTTCAAGTATTGTAACCTGAACTCATGGAGGAGCGATGGGATGAAGGGGCTCGAGGATGACGCGCGTGAAGAGCTGAAGAGGATCGTCGGCAGTCATGATTTTGAGCTGGATGCTTCTAAAAAAGCCGAGGTAGCCAGGATTTATTCGGAAGGTGAAAAGCTCTTCCTTAAATAATAAAATAAGTAAATTGTGTTGAGAGAAGGAGGAGATGGATATGGAGAAATTCAAAATCGCTCTTGTCCAGCAGCATAGTGAAGTCAGGAACAAGCAAATGATTCTTGAAAACACTATCGGGTGGGCAAAGAAAGCCAAACAAAATGGTGCGGAATTGATATGCTTTCCCGAACTGAGCTTTACCGGGCATATAGGCGACGTCTCGATGGTAGACGCCGCCGAGGAAGTCCCCGGCGGCAGATGCGCGAGCGAGATGATCAGGCTCGCCAAAGAACTGGATATGTATATATGCGCGGGTATCGCAGAGCTTGATGCGGGTTTATATTATAACACCCAGTTTCTTGCCGGGCCTGAAGGTTTTGTCGGCAAGCAGCGCAAGATCCATCTCTCACGGAAGGAGTATTTCTATTTCAGAGCCGGAACTAATATATCCGTATTTTCAACAAGACTTGCGCGGATAGGTATGATTATCTGTTTTGACAACAATTTCCCCGAGACTTCAAGGTGCCTCGCCGTCAAGGGGGCTGAGCTGCTGTTATGCCCCCATGCATGCCTGACGCGTTGGACCCCTGTCGACAAACAAGACCGGGAAGATGCGGTGTTATTCAACAGAGGCCTGTGGAAGAAACTGCATCCTGCAAGAGCGGATGACAACGGTTGTTATGTCGCCTTGTGCAACGCGGTCGGCCCCGCGGCCCCACACCTGAAGGACGTGAATTCATTTCATGCCGGCAATTGCATGGTGTTTGACCCATATGGAGAACTGGCAGCCGAGTCTGAGAGCAAGGATATCGTCGAAGAGATGCTGATCGTGGAACTGGATGGCGATCTGGTGACAAAAAGGCGTCTTGGAGAGTGTTTTCAACTGAAGACGCGGCGTCCCGAAATATATAAGGCTCTGATAGAACCAACGGAATGAATGTATGCCGGTTATTATTGACACCATAATGCCGTAATGGATACAATATATGTAATGCACACAGGAGGAATATGCTGACATGTCCGTTAAGTATATTTTCGTCACCGGCGGCGTAGTTTCCGGTCTTGGAAAAGGTATAACCGCCGCATCTCTCGGAAGACTTCTCAAAGCAAGGGGACTGCATGTCACGATCCAGAAATTCGA
>CAYWGM010000023.1:19869-21809 GCA_964457875.1 uncultured Eubacteriales bacterium
GTCACATTAGTCCCGTACCTCAGCAAATCAGGCGAATTGAAGACCAAACCCACCCAGCACAGCGTCAAAGAATTGAGAAGCATCGGCATCCAGCCTGATGTCATAGTATGCCGCAGTGAAAAGCACATATCGAAGGATTTGAAGGATAAGATAGCCCTTTTCTGCAATCTTCCGGCTGATTGGGTCATCCAGAACATAGATGCAGAGGTGCTTTATGAAGTACCCCTAATGCTTGAAAAAGAAGGTCTCGGTGACATCGTATGTCAGAGGCTCAACCTGACATGCGGCAAAGCCGACCTCCAGGAATGGACCGATATGGTCAACAGGCAAAAAAATCTCACCCGTGCCGTCACTATCGCTTTGTGCGGCAAGTATGTCCAGCTGCATGACGCTTATCTGAGTGTGGTCGAGGCGTTGAAGCACGGCGGAATAGCCAATGATGCCGAGGTGAATATAAAATGGGTCAATTCCGAGAACCTTACTGTGGAAAACGTCGCAGGCATACTTGGAAATGTTGATGGAATACTTGTTCCAGGTGGCTTCGGCGACAGGGGCACCGAAGGGAAGATTCTTGCCGCGAGGTTCGCCAGGGAGAACAGGATACCATATTTCGGCATATGTCTCGGCATGCAGATGGCCGTCGTGGAATTTGCCAGGAGCATTGCCGGACTGGCGGATGCGCACAGTTCGGAATTCAACGCCGATACGCCGCATCCTGTGATTGATCTGATGCCGGAACAGCGTGACATCGATGAAAAAGGCGGAACCATGCGACTCGGATTATATCCGTGCAGGCTCGCCGATGATTCAAATGTACGCAGGTTGTATAACGACGAACTCATATATGAAAGACACAGGCATCGCTATGAATACAACAACGGATACCGTGATTTACTCATTTCTCATGGCCTTTCGCTTTCCGGCCTTTCGCCTGACGGAAGGCTGGTGGAGATAATCGAGCTGCCTGACCATCCGTGGTTTATCGGCGTGCAATTCCATCCGGAGTTCAAATCACGTCCCAACAGGCCTCATGTGCTGTTTAAGGATTTTATAAGGGCTTCCCTCGAATCACGGTAAGAAATTTTTGATTCTCTTTAAATTCAAATTGCATCTGGAAATATATATTTTGTATAAATAGTGTATCGATTGACAATAATTCTATGAGAAGGTGAGGATTAATGGATAGAATATTGTCAATCTTAAAAAGACCGCCGTTCAAGTTTACGATAAAAAAGCATGCAGCATTGTCTGCCCTTGGTCTTATCATACCTGTGCTGGCACTTCTGCTGTTCTTATTTCTCTCCAATTATTCGAATAGTATTAATCAGGGCCTCGCCGATAACCTTATCAGATTGCATGTCGTAGCCAACAGCGATTCGAAGGAAGACCAGGATCTTAAGCTGAAGGTCAGGGACGCGGTCGTCGATTATATGGAATTCAAACTTAAAGATTCACATGATATCGAACGGACAAAATTCCTGATAAATGAGAACATGGAAGGCATCAGGGAAGCTGTTGATTCGAGAATCAAGGGAGGGGGCAAGGACTACAGCGTCGATATATCGCTCGGCGTCTATCCGTTCCCCGAAAAGCAATATGGGGACGTCACGCTGCCTTCGGGATATTACCAGGCTTTAAAGGTCATCATAGGAAAAGGCGGTGGCGCCAACTGGTGGTGCGTACTTTTCCCGCCGTTATGCTTCATTGATGCATCGCACGGCAAAGTGCCGGATTCGCTTAAAACCGAGCTAAAAAAATCGCTCACGGCAGAGGAGTATAAGATCGTCACTTCTTCCGGAGACAATGCCGATATACCTGTACGGATAAAATTCAAGATAGTTGAGATATTCCAGGATGCGAAGATAAGATTCACAAATTTCTTTTCGAAGCTGTCGTCCGGCGTCAATATGAAGAGATAGCCAAGGCAAATCGGCCAAGGC
>CAYWGM010000023.1:21909-25322 GCA_964457875.1 uncultured Eubacteriales bacterium
CGAAATCTCCTCTATCTTCAAATAGATAATGCAATCAATGCAATACTTCGCCTTAATGATTCCGAATATGGTTTCTGCCGGACAGAACAGGGCAACCGATTTGTACAAGGCCGATAAAAAGCCGCACGGCCTCGGGATCGGTAAAGTGTTTGGCCGCAATCGCAATATCGGCATTACATACAGCAAAACCGAATTGACGGAAACGGTCGGGGTACTCAACCTCGAATTATCTTCGGGCTTTGACGATTCAGTGATCCTCAAAGGGGAGAAGCTCCGAAGGCTTTGCCGGCAAATCGAAGACATCTGCCGCGCCGAAGGTTGCGGCAGGATCATTTTCCCCGGGAGCTACCCTCCTTTCAATCCTATTTGTGAAAATATCCCTTCGGTAACAACTGCTAACAGATGTGATTTTTTGCAGACAGGGCGCAAGTTTTTGAGGATCGCATTACCTGACCTGTTCAGGGCTTATCTTGAGATGTATGACCTGAAATATGCGGAAGTCCTTATCATTCAGGACAAAAACGAAAGCGGAGGTTTACGCGGAGGCAGCGAAGCCGTGAATGCAATACATATGCTTTCACGCTTTATAAAGATAGCCGCCGTGTATAACGCATCGCCCTCCGAGGCCGGGCAGATCTTCACGGATACCGGCATACCGGTGATTACGCCGGCTAACATACAATCCGCCGCAAAATCTGCAGATATAGTTATTAACTTCTGTACCGACGGTGGCGGAATCGCCGGTGTTAAAACCCTTAAACTAAAGAAAACGGCCATTATCATCAATTTGGGGGATAACGGCGTCAATAGGCTGAAAGTGGAAAACCCGGTTGTAAACGGCGTCAGGATAGGCCTCCCGGATTCATTGCGCGATCCGATAACGGGAGCGCGGGAAATATTAAGGTTTTTTGATTTGCAGATGATTGCCGAAACTATCCTTGTGCTCATGGCCAATAGCAGCGGGCTGCCTGATAACTTCCGCGACGCTGCGGGTATCGCGGCATTCGTCAAATATTATAAAAAAGCCGGTTTTACTGTTGCCGGATGTTATGGCCGCCACGGACTGTTGAAAGAATTTTTGACAATAAAATAACATAAATAGTATAATTAATATTGCCAATTGATAATTACATACGAGGAGCCGTTGAAATGCCATCTGAAAAAAAGATATCTATTGCCGTCATAAGGCGTTTGCCCCGATACTACCGCTATTTGTCTGATTTGTTGGCCGAAGGCGTCAGGCGCATATCATCGAAGGAGCTCAGCCAAAAAATGGACGTCACTGCCTCGCAGATAAGGCAGGATCTCAACTGCTTCGGAGGTTTCGGGCAGCAGGGGTACGGGTATAACGTCGAATCGCTGTTCAGCGAGATAGGCAGGATTTTAGGCATGAACAGGAAATTCAATGTGATAATTATCGGCGCGGGCAATATGGGACAAGCCCTGGCCAACTATACGAATTTTGAGAAGAGGGGCTTCCGTCTGACCGGGATATTTGATAACAGCCCTTCCATTGTCGGCCGGAAGATTAAAAACATCATCATAAGGGATATTAATGAAATCGAACAATTTATGAGGCAGGATCCTGTGGACATCGCCATCCTCACGGTACCGTTCGAGCATACGCCGGAAGTGGCGGAAAGGGTTGCAAAACTAGGGGTCAAGGGGATTTGGAATTTCTCGCCGATGGATCTGAAACTGCCGTATAATATTGTTATTGAGAACGTCCATCTCAGCGACAGCCTGATGGTACTAGGCTATAAGTTGATATCGGGCGCTTAGGATCTGTCGCTTAGTTTATTTATTACAGTCATGAATTCCGGATATTCGGCGTCGAGTATCTGGGCCTTCCTTATCATCGTCTCGCCTGAAGCCGCGAGGCCTGCCGCGGCCAGAGCCATCGCCGCGAAGTGGTCGTTGCCGCATTCGACGACGGTTCCGCGTAAGTTCCTCACACCTGTGATTTCCAGACCGTCTTCAGTCTCTTTAATGTTCGCGCCCATTTTGACCAGCTCCGCTGCGACCGATTTGATCCTGGCGGTCTCCTTTATCTTGCATTGCCAGATGCCCCTGATTTCAGTAATACCTTCCGCAAGCGATGCTGCCGCGATTATAGCCGGTATTTCGTCTATGATAAATGGTATCTGCCGTGCTTCGATTACCGTACCCTTTAAATCCGATGTTTCGATAATTATATCTCCGACCATCTCATTACTTTGCTCATGTTGGTTGATTACGCTTATCTTTGCCCCCATGGACCTGTAGACGTCGATGATTCCGGTTCTTGTGGGATTGATGCCGGTATCGGTAATTGTCACGTGCGAATCGGGAACCAGCAGCGATGCGGTGATATAGTACGACGCAATCGTGATATCGCCGGGGATAATGAGATTTTTTGCAAACAAATTGCCCGGCCTTTCACAGGTAACGCTCCCATCATTAATTTCGACTCTTGCGCCCAGATATTGCAGCATGAGTTCGGAATGGTTCCTTGACCGTGTTTGCTCGAGTACTGTTGTACTCCCTTCAGCATACAGGCCTGCGATCAGGATGGGGGATTTGATGTGCGCATCTTCGGGGGCAAGCTCGCAGGTCATGCCCGAAAGACCGGCGGGCGAGACCACGAATGGACTGTAATTGCCGTCTTCCCTGCCTGTTATGTTCGCGCCCATGCGTTTGAGCATCTGTACCGGTTTGCCGACCGGTTTTTTTATTACCGATTCATCTCTTATGACATGTGAAGTGAAAGGCTGTCCTGAAAGGACTCCGAGCAGCAGCCTTATTGTCGTTCCCGATTTACCTGCGTTCAGGACCGACGAGGGCGCCTTCAGACCGTACAGGCCTTTGCCGTTCACCCGTATCCTGTTTTCTTCGGGCAGGATCTCGATCGCCACACCCATCTTCCTGAAACAGTCTATCGTGCTGAGACAGTCTTCCTTCATGGAAAGACCGCTTATCTCGGCGACGCCCTTGGACAGGGAACTGAATATGACCGCCCTGTGCGAGATGGAGCTGTCACCCGGAATACCGATGGCGCCTTTTAATGATTTGCTCTGCACTACTATCATCGATCCGTCCCCCGGTTGAATTTATCTAATCTATCTAATTTAATATAATTTAATCTAATTTATATAAACTTTATAACCGCATTTCACCAGCAAGTCAACTGCCAAATTTACGCTATGCGTATCAGGCAGGGTTATCCGCATGCATCCGTTCTCATGCTCCCTGCTGTTGCTTATGCTCAGGTTCTTTATATTTATATTATTGCCGCCGAGTAATGTTGCAATCTCCCCGATAATTCCGGGCTTGTCGACCACATCCACTGAAATATCGCATGATGGCGCTATCGTGCCCGTGCCGGCCGAGGGTATCGAATCGCGAAAGGCCTTGGCGCTGCTGAAAAAGCTGCA
>CAYWGM010000023.1:25422-27330 GCA_964457875.1 uncultured Eubacteriales bacterium
CGCCGCATTGCTGATGCTTATGCCCTCCCAGAGGCCAGGGCTTGACGAAGCGATCCTCGTTATGTCCTTGAACCCTCCTGCCGCAAGCATCTGCGCCTTTGTATCACCTGCTTGTTCCTGCTGTGATTGCACCAGATTCACAAGGGCTGATGCAATTATATGCGGGACATGGCTAATGGAAGCCATTATCCTGTCATGCTCGCATGAATCCATGACAACAGGTATCGCGCCGATACCTTCGAGAACCTGCTTCAGAAGGTTGAGGCCTGCATGGTCATGGCCGAGGTCATTTCCGTTTGAGCCATCTTTGACTGTACCTGCAGGCGGCGACGCCGGCGGGGGAGTGAGAATATAATATGCATTCTCAAAAAGATGCGCATAGCCGGCTCCATAACCTGATTTTTCATTTCCGGTCATCGGATGCCCGCCTATGAAACAATTGCCCAGATAGCCTGCTGCTGCGGCATGCCGCATTATCGCCGATTTTGTGCTGCCTGTATCGGTGATCACCGGGAGGAGCGCACCCGAAAGCCGGCGTGTGTCCGGAGACCGGTGCGTGTCGGCCAGACTCTGTAGTTTATTTATGTAGTCGAAAATGGTTTTCACGGGAGTACAGATAAAAATCAAATCGGAATTGAGGATATCAAAGGATATATCATTATTTGTAAAATCCATGCTTTTATGGCCCGCATCAATGCTTCCATCCCTTAGAGCCGCGTCAATGTCCACGGCCGAGGGGTCGATGGCTGTGATCCTTTTCACATGGAGTTTCTGTCGGAGGGCTTTTGCAAGCGAACCGCCGATCAGTCCGAGCCCGATAATGACAACATTAAGTTCCAAACCGTCACCCCCCGTATATGAATTCTCTCCCTATGATTGCCGCGATCTTTGAAATGTCGCTGCAGAGGCTGTCGAAATCCGGTGGATTAAGCTGCTGCGCCGCGTCCGACAAGGCGCGTATCGGATCCGGATGGACTTCAATGAGCAATCCGTCCGCCCCTGCGGCGATAGCCGCTTTTGAGAGCGCCTGGACGTACATCGATTTGCCTGAGGCGTGGCTGGGATCTACGATGATGGGGAGATGGCTCATGTTCTTGACAACCGGTATGGCGCTGATGTCCAGCGTATTGCGCGTAGACGTCTCGAACGTCTTGATGCCCCTCTCGCACAGCACCACGTTGTAATTGCCCTCGCTCATGATATATTCGGCCGCGTTTAGCCATTCATCCACTGTCGTCGCCGGGCCTCTCTTGTATACGACAGGTTTTTTCGATCTGCCGACCTCTTTGAGAAGTTGGAAGTTTTGTACGTTCCTCGCTCCGATCTGGAACATATCCGCATATTTATCCGCGACATCAAGGTTTCTCTCACTTGTTATCTCCGTCACCATTATCAGGCCGACGGCGTCAGCGGCTTCTTTCATGAACCTGAGCCCGTCTTCCTCCAACCCCTGGAATGCGTAAGGCGATGTGCGCGGCTTGAATGCCCCGCCTCGGAGGAATTGTGCTCCGGATTTCTTTACCGCCTTTGCGGATTCGAAGATCTGATCCCTGCTTTCCACGGCGCAGGGGCCCGCCATCATGGCTATCTCCTTGCCGCCGATCCTGACTCCCCTGACTTCTATAACGCTTCCCTCGGGTTTGAATGTCCTGCTGACGAGTTTGTAGGTCTCCATTATGGGAACGAGTTTTTCGACTCCGGGCATCAGTTCCAGCGGCACTTCGCTCAGAACGCTCTTGTCGCCGATGACGCCTATGATAGTGCGCTGTTTGCCCTTGGAGATGTGAACGCCCAGCCCGAGGTTTTCCAGTAATCCGGTAATTTCCCGGACGCTTCTGTCGTCCGAGCCTGATTTCATTACAATGATCATATGTGATTCATCCTTTCCGCCATCCTGCCGTACTGCCA
>CAYWGM010000023.1:27430-30068 GCA_964457875.1 uncultured Eubacteriales bacterium
GCCATCCTGCCGTACTGCCAATCCTGCCGCCTCTTACTATGAGGTTATATTTAATTTACATGCAGGCATAAAAAAAGTCAACGGGGCAAATATCCCATTGCACTGCAAATATTATGAATCGCTGATGCTAAAATGTGCAAATTATATGGTATAATGCGAGATATATTATAAAATTGCCAGCTAAGAGGGGGAATCGGCTATGAAAGAATATAGCCCTGAGAGGCTGAGGAACATATGCCTCATGGGACACGGCGGCTCCGGGAAGACAATGCTTGCGGAGGCGATGCTATACAACACAGGCGCGCTCGACAGGTTCGGGAAGGTTGCCGACGGGACCGCGACCACTGATTATGATCCGGAAGAAATACGCAGGAAGATTTCGATCAATACCGCGTTGGCCCCGTGCGAGTGGATGGACTGCAGGATCAACGCCATCGACACACCGGGATATTTTGATTTCGTAGGTGAAGTGAGGCAGGCGATCAGGGTATCGGAGGGCGCGGTCATACTCGTGCCGGCCAAAGGCGGCGTTGCCGTCGGTACCGAGAAATCCGTCGCGTATGCGAAAGAGCAGCAGATTCCGAAGATGTTCTTTATAAGCAAGATGGATGAGGAAAACGCCAATTTCTTTGATGTGCTGGATCAGCTTTCCGATACCTTCGGGAAGCCGGTGACGGCTTTCCAGCTGCCGATACTTGAAGCTGAAAAGTTTATAGGTTTTGTGGATGTCCTTAATATGAATGCGAAGAAGTTCGACGGGGACAAGTTGGCTGACGCCGCGGTCCCTGCCGGTTTAACCGATAGAATTGCGAAGATCCGCGAGTCGGTAGTGGAGGCCATTGCCGAGACCGATGAGGCGCTTATGGAGAAATATTTCGCCGGAGAGGAATTCACGCCCGAAGAATTCCGGAACGGCCTGAAGGCCTGCCTGTTGACAGGCTCGATCGCTCCTGTGTTCTGCGGCTCGTCTGCCAATAACCAGGGCATAAAACAACTGATGGACGCCATTGTCGACCTGATGCCGTCTCCGGCCGATCTGCCGGTGACAGGCGCGGTAAAGGCCGCGACAGGTGATAAAGCGGAGATAGCCGTTTCGCCGGCGGGACCTTTCGCGGCGCTTGTGTTCAAGACCATAGCCGACCCGTTCGTCGGCAAGATATCCATGTTCAAGGTATATTCAGGTACGCTCAAATCCGATTCGGTCGTATATAACTCACATGCCGAGAAGAATGAGAAGATAGCGCAGATATTCATGCTCAGGGGCAAAAAGCAGTTACCAGTCGATAAACTGATCGCGGGTGATATCGGCGCCGTCGCAAAGCTGCAGTATACGGGCACCAACGATACTTTGTGCGATCAGGCCAATGCTGTCGTGCTCAAAAAGATAGTATTCCCGGAGCCGGCGCTGATGATGGCCGTCGAGCCGAAGACAAAGGGCGATGAGGACAAGATCGGTTCGGGTTTTCAGAGGCTTCAGGACGAGGACCCGACCTTCAAGGTATCGCAGAATACCGAGACCAAGCAGATGCTCATCTCCGGCGTCGGCGAACAGCATCTGGACGTCATTGTGAGCAAACTCAAGTCGAAGTTCGGCGTCTCGGTCAATCTGGCCGACCCCAAGGTGCCTTACAGGGAGACGATAAAAAAGAAGGTCAAGGCCGAAGGTAAGCACAAGAAGCAATCGGGCGGCCACGGTCAGTACGGCCACGTGTTCATAGAGTTCGAGCCGGGCGAGACCGAGGATCTAATGTTTGAGGAGAAGGTCTTCGGCGGCGCAGTCCCCAGGCAGTATTTCCCCGCAGTGGAGAAAGGCATGCGCGAGGCCATACAAAAGGGCGTACTCGCGGGATGTCCCGTTGTAAACCTCAAGGCCACGCTGGTGGACGGTTCGTACCACCCTGTCGATTCATCGGAAATGGCGTTCAAGATAGCTACTCATCTCGCATATAAGAAGGGCCTGGCGGAAGCCTCGCCTATATTGCTCGAACCCATAGCGCACGTCGAGGTCTATGTGCCCGACAACATAATGGGCGACATCATCGGCGACCTGAACAAGCGCCGCGGCAGGATCCTCGGGATGAACCAGCAGGAGGACGGCATGCAGCAGGTAGTCGCCGAGGTCCCGCAGTCCGAGATGTTCAAGTACGCGACAGACCTTCGGTCGATGTCGCAGGGCCGCGGATACTTCAAGCTCTGGTTCGAGCGCTACGAAGAGACGCCCGCCATGGTGAGCCAGAAGGTCATCGAAGAGGCCCGCAAGACACTGACCGAGGACGAAGAAGAAGAGTAATGGTGCGGCGGCTTATGAGAGGCGTGAACCAGAATACCGTGAGTGTTCAATTTTTTAACTAATGAGCACTATTTGGATTCTATAATGTATAAATATCGTGAATTCCATATAATTACTGTATAAATATTCGTTTATGCTCACATTTTTGTTGTAAATCTGTGCAAAAGTCAAAAAAATGAACAGCATGCAGTGTCAGCGGGTCAAGTCCTAATATATGGTAAATTAGGACTTGGCCCTAACTTAGTAAAGACTTCGTGAAAAAATTTGTTTATTGCAATTAATAATGCAATGGTGTATATTGAAATGTGTCGATGTTGGTAATATTTACTACAGCATAATGGTAAATGG
>CAYWGM010000024.1:0-29196 GCA_964457875.1 uncultured Eubacteriales bacterium
ATTGGTTGCCATCGGTGTGACTGCGCATGTCATTATGATAAGGACAGCTAAAAAAAGTCAATTTCCAAATCTTTAAGTCCTTTGAATGGAATATCTGGACACCAGGGAACCACTGTCCGGTTATTATCGCATTTCCTGGCCGCCTGTCACGTTTATGGCCTGTCCCGTCATATAGCTCGCTTCATCGGATGCTAAAAAGACCATGACATTTGAAACATCATCATATGTACAATTTCTACCAATAGGAACTTGGGCCAGATACCTTCTCTTTATCTCTTCAGCGGTGACATTCTGATTTTTGGCATATTGCTCGTATAGACTATTGATCCATAAAGGTGAGTCAAGTAAATTCCCAGGACAAATCGCATTCACTCTGATATTATATTCCGCCAATTCCAATGCGAGGCTCTGTGTAAAGCCTATACCGCCAAATTTTGAGGCAGCATAAGCAGAATTTCGATAAGAACCTTTTTTGCCTGTTTTGCTGTTGATGTGAATAATATTTCCTTTATGCCTTGGTATCATCGCTCTTGCAACAGCTTTTGCACATAAGAAATATCCTGTAAGATTAACATCAATCATTTTTCGCCATTCTGAAACGGAGAAGTCAACTACTGATCCGGAAATTAGTATTGCGGCATTTGAAATCAGCAGATCGATCCTTCCATATTTCTCCATCATTTTACTGACCATATCATCGACCTGCCGCTCATCAGTAACATCGACCCTCATCGGCATCACGTCATTAAGGCGCCCGGCAACCTTTTCAACAGCATCATAATTAATATCCGCCAAACCTATACTGCAGCCTTCATAATTTAATCTGACGGAAAGCGCTTCTCCTAATCCTTGGGCCGCTCCTGTCACGATTGCAACCTGCCCAGCAATTCTTCCCGTATCATTCATTTTCATAACTGCTCCTCCACATTCAATTATTTGTTACTTCTATACGCCTAAACGGCTTTTCCTGCATTGCTCTGCAACGGTATAGTCATAAAGAGGAGTGTGTCCCTTAAGCGGCATGATTTTTCCATTAATTGCATCGATAATCCAATCAGGTTGCGGGAAAAACCAGTTCTCAAGTTCATATGCCGGCGTTATCCAATTTTTTGAGCCGATAACCACCGGAGGCGCATCAAGATAATCAAAAGCAGCTTCAGTAATAAATTGCGCCATGTCCTTAAGATATGTATTCCTTTCACAAGCATCACTCGTCAGCACTACCCTTCCCGTTTTTCGAACAGAGTCAAGCACTATATCGTAGTTGAACGGTACGAGTGATCTGGCATCGATGATTTCTGCTGAGATGCCGTACTTGTTTTCAAGTATGCCGGCAGCTTCCATTGCCCGATACAATGTCGAACCAACCGTAAGTATTGTAATGTCTTTTCCCTTCTTTTTTATATCAGGTTCGCCGATCGGTATCTCATAATAATCCGCGGGTACACCTCCGGTATGGAACATCTCTCCGACGTCATAGATTCTCTGACTTTCAAAGAAGAGAACAGGATCGGTACCGGCAAGAGCGCTGTTCATTAATCCCTTGGCATCATAAGGTGTTGCCGGGAATACTGCTTTTAATCCGGGGATATGGGCGATTATGGACGTCCAATCCTGTGAATGCTGAGCACCATATTTAGATCCTATGGATATTCTCAACACTATGGGCATCTTGAGTATCCCTGCGCTCATCGCCTGCCACTTGGAAAGCTGGTTGAACACCTCATCGCCTGCCCGGCCAAGGAAATCACAATACATGAGTTCTACCACCGCTCTTCCGCCGCACATACCATATCCGACTGCAGAACCGACTATTGCCCCTTCGGAAATCGGAGTATTAAAAAGCCTGTGATACGGCAAGGCTTCTGTAAGCCCTCTGTAAACAGCAAAGGCCCCTCCCCAATCGCGATTTTCTTCTCCATACGCAATCAGTGTCGGATCGACATAAAACTTATCCAATATAGATTCAAATATGCTGTCTCTTAGTTGAAAAAGCTTATTTTTCGGTACAGGTACGCCGTTGTTAAATGCCGACCTTGATTTCTTTACCAAACCACGTACCCTGGTATTATCTTCCTTTGGGATGATGACTTCACACTCTCTGTTATCCATCCTTTCCATTTTGAGATTAGAAAACATAAACTTACTTATGGAATCAGGGCATTTTAACAGATCCATTCTCGGCGATATGCTGTTGTCTGCGGCAAGCGCACACATCCTTGTGATTAATTCGCCGGTATTACGCTCGATTTCCTGGAATTCAGCCTCCACTGCTATACTCGCCTTTACAAGTTTATCCTTGTATAAGGCTATAGAATCCTGTTCCCTCCATGCGTCGATTTCCTCTTTTGTCCTGTAGCTGGAAGCATCCGAAGGCGAGTGCCCCGTATACCTGTAAGTAACGACATCAAGCAGCACCGGTCCATTATTTTCCAGTAATATCTTCTTCTTGCGCCTTACGGCATCTATCATTGCAAGCGGATCATACCCATCAATCCTCTCTGCGTGCATCTGTTCGGGATTAATCCCCGCACCGATTCTGGCAAGTTGCTGATATCCCATGGTTTCACCGTATGTTTGCCCGCCCATTCCATAATGGTTGTTGAAAAAGTTAAATATTATCGGAAGGCCTCCTCTGTACCCATCCTCCCATAAAAGCTTATACTGATCCATTGCAGCGAGGCACAAGCCCTCCCAAACAGGCCCGCATCCTGCCGAACCGTCTCCTATATTTGCTATTACGATTCCATTTTTCTTGTTAATTTTCTTATAAAGCGCAGCTCCGACAGCAATATCGCCCGAACCTCCGACTATAGCATTATTCGGATATATTCCAAAAGGAGGAAAGAATGCGTGCATAGATCCTCCGAGCCCTTTATTAAAGCCTGTCTCTTTTGCAAAAATCTCAGCGAGTGTACCATAGATCAAGAATTCTACGGAGAGATCCTTAATATTGCTATGGCTTTTTTGTTGTCCTTCCACAACTTTTAGAATTGCACCATCAAAATACGAACCCATAATCTCCATAAGTCCATCGTCTTTTATCTTCTCTATTGCTGAAAGGCCTTTAGCCAAAATCTCTCCGTGACTCCTGTGCGAACCGAATATAAAGTCTTCCTTATCAAGAACAAATGCCTGCCCGACAGCCGATGCTTCCTGCCCTAGTGAAAGATGTGCCGGGCCTGGATGATCATACCTGATCCCATTATAATCGCCGGTGATTTTTATTTGACTCAGCATCGTTTCAAATTCTCTTATTATGCTCATATCCCTGTAGATTCGCATAAACTGGTCTTTAGTATAATTGGCTTTTTCCTGTTCAATAGTCATGTTATAACTATTTACAGGCATATCCCTGAATGTGATCATTCCTGTCCTTCTTATCGATTTCGGTTCTATGAACTGTGTCTTTGGCATGTTTTTCTCCTTTTACAAGTAATAAACGACATATTAATTCAGTTCCTTCGCAAGCAGCATAGTGAAGTTCTCAAGATTTGACTTCAGATCATTTAAAAACCTGGCTGCCGGAGCCCCATCGAGTATCCTGTGGTCAAATGTGAGTGAAAGTCCCATTGCAGGATAGAACTCATACTTACCCGGCAACTGCCGGATCCTTTGTATTATGGTGCCAATACCAAGTATACCGGCCTGCGGAGGATTCAATACGGGCGTGAAGGATTCGATACCAAGCATTCCAAGGTTTGTTACCGTAAAGGATGCCCCCTTGAGACAGTTTGGATTAATAGAACCTTTTCGGCTATCTTCGATCATGCTCCTGATTTCATCAGATATTTGCCTGAGCGATTTCAAGTTCGCATTTCTGAGAGTCGGTACCAGCAGTCCTCTTTCAGTATCCACAGCAACACCAATGTGCACATTATCAAAAATTAATAAGCTTTCTTCAATAAGATGTGCATTAAGCATTTTATATTTTAACAGCACCCTCGAAACCGCAAAAAGGATCATATCGGTTATTGTAATCTTTTCAAGCCCGACTGATTGACCTGTTTCTTTTAACTTATTTCTGAAATCCAGAATACACGTCGCATCAAAAGTAGTATTCATTGTCAATTGCGCTGTCGTTAAAAGGGAATTCATCATTTCCCTTGAAATTATCTTGCGGACAGAACTGAGTTTCTCTTCGTGGTATTCTTCTCTGCATTCTTCTCCCTGCGCAGCTGTAACGGCGAGAACTTCTATGTCCTTTTCAACTATCCTTCCACCGGGACCGGTGCCTTCGGCAAGATTGATGTCTATTCCAAGTTTTTCAGCGAGTTTCGTTGCTCTTGGGGATATCCTTATCCTGCCTTTTTCATGCGTATCCATGGTATCGGTCTGTGCATCCTGATCGTCAACTGTCATTACCGGACTGAGTACAGGCACTTCATCTCCCTCATTGAAATAAACATCCATTACTGTACCACTCACTGTCGATTCTTCATCAAAGCCTGCTTTATCAGTTTCATAAGAAAATATCAGCTCACCTGCCGATACTTTATCTCCGCTCTTTTTATATAATTTGGTTATTAAACAGCTTTCGACACTCTGACCTTGCTTTGGCATAATGATCGTTGTCATCATGATTCCCTCCGATTTGTAGTATTTTATTATTTATTCAGGAAATATTGGTGCATATAATCCACCATGCACCAATAATTCTCTAGCGGCACTCCTTTGAATATCGTATTACTGGTACTATAAATAAAACCACCTCCAGGGCTGGCATTTCTAATGGCATACTCTGCTGATTCCATGATTTTATCCTTAGGGCCTTTCTGTAACAGGCTGCACTGGACATTGCCCATCAAAGCTATTTTCCCATAGGTGAGCCTTTTGACTTCTGCAATATCCATCCCCGCCATCGGATCAATGGACTGGAGCACATCCGGACCGATTTTGATAATCTGATCCAATATAGGCATAAGGTTGCCGTCTGAATGGAATATGACCTTCACATCCTGTTTCTGTATATAAGTTACAAGCTTTTTCATATACGGCGCAGTAAATTCCGCAAAACTCTTCGGAGAAATGAAAGGCCCTGCATTAAATGCATAATCGTTAGCTATGTCGATCATGTCACAACCCGCTTCAATCAATCGCTTCGCATGTTCAAGGGCACTATCCAACATGGTTTGCGCCCAGATATGCAGCTTTCCAGGCTCATCTGCCAAGTCGACAGAGAACCTCATGTAATCCTTGATGGTATCAATACATATGGCAGAATCCCATATGAAGCTTCCTACCGGGATATCCGCCCCAAGATACCTTTTGAGGAAAGGTATGAATTCATATTGAATTGAGTTCCTGATTGCAGGCCTCCATACCAAAACGCCATCCCACTCAAATTTTTCAATGGTCTTCGCATATAACAAAGCACTCTTCTCAAATAGCTTTTCCCGTTCTTTTCCACATACGCTTACAAAATCCTCCTCTGAAGGAAAGACTTCTCCAAACGCTTCTTCTACTAATTCAAACATTTGCTCAAAATGAGGCGGTCTATCTGTTTCCACAAATCGCAACGCCTTTTCAAATCTTTCTTTTGATGTCATACCCGCTCACCGCCCTAAATAAAGATTTAATGTCAGGAGCCCTTTCCCGGGAATCTCTATTGCTACCCAGTTTCCATCGATATGCAATGGATTCATTCTTTTTTCATTCAAATTAGCTTTATATGCTTTAACAATCCTTAATCCTGGAAAATCAACATGGATTCTGCCTCCCACAACTGAATCCGACGGATTGGATATTCTGATAATCAGTGATTCTGTCTGCTCGCTCTTTTTAATAGCGCTAACCGACAGCGCATCCGGTTCCAGTCTGATAAATGAATGCAGATCAGACAATTTTCCTTCTTCCATGCTGCTATGGATAAAAGCTTTAGGTGGAAACCTGAAATTATAAGCAGACTTATACGCCTTATTCCACGAACTGCAATGAGGTATGATGCTGTAATTAAAAACAAACTTTCCGATGCATTGCGCCTCGGGAATGAGCAAATCTTCACATTCCGCAAAATAACCATTATAAATCCTGTCTGTGCATCTGAGCAGTGTAAGAGCAATGCATTTTTGCGCGTCATCGGTGACCTCGTACTCATATATACCCCGGTTTGCGACCATGAGACCTCTTTCCCCATCACTTACATCAACGAATGAAAGCTGCGGATGCACCGGTGAAGGTTTCTCATTTGGGTAACCATTAGAATCAGGTAATTCAACTTGCCTGGCTACGACATCAAAGGGCTGTTCAGCATATGAATAACGGCTTTGAATACCTGTCGGGAGGACAACTCTCAACCTGTGATCTCCGGATCTGTTGATTATAATCGTTTCTATGTCCACTTTAGCCTCATGAGCCTTTAATGTGATCAAACTTATGATGGAAAGAGGTGCGCACTCATCTTTTCTCCGCTTCCTGCAGTTACTTAATCCTAAAGGGATATCCATCGATGTCTCAACCATGAAAATGGCTTTAAACGGCCCAGTTTCAATAATGGATGCCTTTGCTTGATTTTCGTTGCTGTAAATAACATGATCCCAAACAGGGGTTTCATGTTCAAATCCGTTACCCGCCTCCCCGCAATCCTCAAAGAAGTGGATGCCTTCGTATTTATGCCCTGAGCATTTATCCGTGACATCCAGTGTGCCATTATCGTTTATTAAAACATTTAAAAACTCATTCTCCATATAATTGTGGTCTGTTTTAAGAGTCTTGGGGATATCATCCACTTTTTCTCCTTCTGTCAGCCTAAATGATTTGTAACCAAGAGACGGGAGTTTGTTCGCTTTAAATTCAATTTCAAATCGGTCTGCATCGTAATGATCAAGATTTCCTCCTGCGGGATTGGATTTGACTTTCTTTATGTGCCTGACATTTTTTACAACCGAAGGAATCTCTTTCTCTCCATCGACAATGACAGCATTCTTAATCCCCAGTATTTGCGGTATATCCGCAAATACTGTAACAACCTCATCTCTTTCCCAGCCAAGAGGATTTAACACTGTCAGGATCAATTCCTTTCCTTTTATAAATCCCTTGACTTCAATATTGCCGCATATGGCCTGCAGGCTTTCATTGACAATATCGGAACCTATCTCTTCAGCCCATTCGAAACGTGTGAGTATCTGACGGCAGGCGGAGTCGATACAACTGCAAGCCATGCTGTCATGTGCGTGGTTTTGAAGCAAATACTCCCATGCCTTCCATATCTCAGCTTGGGGATAACGGTTTCCCATAATATGGGCAAACGAGGCAAAAGGCTCCATCCATTTTTCAAAAAGACCTTCTATCCTGTTGTTTATTATCTTGATATTGCTTCTGGTGGATTGTGATGCAGGCAGAATGCATATCTCTTTTGAATCCCTCTGTTCTCCGGTGAACTCCTGAAGTATGATATTATTTTTACTATGAAATGATTTCACATTATTGATATATTGCGGCAAAGTACTGTGAATAGCATCCACACATGGGATCATGCTATTAATTTTACAAATAACTTCAGGCAGATCTTTCTGTGCAAATGCATGATCAATGCCATTCATAAGGAGCATATGTGGTGTCGTAGTTCTCTTATCCAGCGATGATATTATTTCATTAATCCTGTTTTTCAAGCCTGTGCACTCAATTGGAACATTATCGACAAACCTTGTGAAGTCTTCTCCATCCAAAGGAAGGTTTACTGCGTTTCCATACCCCGTACACAAGTAAAACATCGTACACTCGCTTCCATCAGCGCCCTTCCACTTAAATGCAGTCTTATATCCCCCCGGCTTGCCTCTTGATGCAACAACGTCTTCCATATCAAAGCCTCTGATTATCTGAGGAAGTTGTGAAATATTACCAAATGCGTCCGGAAGATAGCACACTCCCATGATACCACCCAGTGCCATACATTCTCTGTATCCGAGCATCAAATTCCGGATAAGCGCTTCACCGCTGACCATAAAATCATTCGGCTGCGAATACCATGGACCTATGAGAAGTCTTCCATTCTTTATGAGTTTTTTCAATCTTGCCTTATTTTCCGGGCGTATTTCAAGGTAATCCTTCAGAATCAATACTTGTCCATCAAGTGTAAAATATTTATAGTCACTTCCCGATTCAAACAAATCGATCAAACTGTCCATCAGCTTAATGAAATGCCTTCTGAACATCTGAAAACTCATGTACCATTCCCTATCCCAGTGTGTGTGTGAAACAACGTGCAATATCCTTTTCCCGTCCATATTTTCTCCTATAATCAAAATAGTTTTGAGATATTTTTAACTGCAGGATAAATTCTTTTATAAGTCTCGAATTTTTCTGCATAAATACCATTCAAATCGTTATTCGGATGAAATTCTTTTCTCCTCTTGACAAGTTTATTCACCGCTTCTCCCAACGAACCGTATGCCCCGCACGCCACACCGGCGAGTATAGCCGCACCCAAAGCCCCTGCTTCTGTAGTATTCAATGAAACAACCTTTTTCCCCATCATATCCGCTTTGAGTTGAAGGTATCTTTCCGATTTGGCCAACCCGCCTACCGCTATGAGTTCGTCTACTTTAATCCCTGCAATATCGAGCTTTTCAAGGTTTATCATCATCTCATATGTTATTCCTTCAAGAATGGCTTTGATTATATCGGCGTTTTTCGTATTGATATCCAGACCGATGATAACACCCTTAGAATCAGTATCCATATATGGGGTGGCTGCCCCTGCAAAATGCGGAAGTAAAAAAATATCCGAAGGATTTACAGAGGCCCTTTCTATTAACATCTCATATATATTGACATTGATTTTCTCTTCCTTTTTGAATTCAAATATAAAATTATCCCTATACCATTTCAATATACTGCCGCTTGTAAATGTAAAAGCATATGTTACATACATATCCTTTTTCACATGGGGCACGCACGCATAACCGCATTTCGCCATCGCCTGTGATATGACAGGATGATTAAAAACCGGGGTTATACATTCAGTAGTCCCGAGCCCGTCCACCGCCGTTCCCGGACTGATGACTCCCGCGCCAAGCGCTGCACACGGCTGGTCATGCCCACCTGCCACAAGCAGCACATCGTGTGGCAAACCAAGTTCTTCCGCCACATCGTGCAAAATCCGCCCAACGATCGTACCTGATTGCACAGGTTCTCCAAACTTGCTCAGCTCAATACCGGCGCAATCCAGGATTTCTTCCGACCATTTCTTACTGACAACGTCAAAGGCCATGGTTCTTGCAGCTAATGAAAAATCTGTGTGCGCTTTTGCTCCGAGCTTATAAAGTATATAGTCAGCAAACATCATGAATTTATATGTGTCTTTATACACCTGCGGCAGATGCTTTTTCATCCACATTATTTTATTTATCGTATACATAGGGTGTATTGATACGCCGGAAATATTAAGAATTCTGTCCGGTTCCATTCTGTTTTTAAGGTATTCCGCTTCTTTAGCACCTCTGCTGTCAATATAGATGATGCTGTTATACAAGGCTTTCCCATTTTTATCGACAGGTACCGCGGCCTCTCCGATAGATGATACGCTGACGGCTTTTATCTGTTTGCCATTATAATCTGCAAGTGAATCTATTATTACTTCTTTCACCGCATTCCAAACGATATCCGGATCAAGTTCTTCCCATCCTGGTTTTGGCATCTCCAACGCATACTCGTTATACCCGTACCCTCTGATATTACCTTCATAATCAAATAAGGCGGCTTTACATCCGGAAGTGCCTATATCTATGCCCAATAAACCCATATTGTCCACCATTTTCTTTCTATACATACCACATACTGAGGTAGCCTTTGATTATGCTTTTCATTTCATGGAAGATGATGTCCTGGCGAAACATAGTCGTGAAATAGTCCAATGATGCTTTATCAGTTACAATGCATTCATCTCCGAGCAACCCTTCATTTTGCATTTGAACAGTCAGTTCACGTCCCGCAACTTTTGAAGCGTTTTCCATCATTTTTCTAAATAATACGGGAGTTGAATCGCGCTCCAGTATTGTCCAAATATTGACTTTACATATGCCGTCTTCATACAGGTGTGCAATTTGTTCTCTGGAAACTGAGGATGCCCCGTGTAATACTATTTTCGCTCCTATGCGTTCTTTTATCTTCCTTGCGTTGTCGCTGTAATAATTCAGGCTTTTCGAGCTGGCTCTATGCTCCGTCCCAAGGTTAGCGACGATCATATCGACCCCGGTTGTCTTATGATATTCTTCTGCCTTATCAGGCGTGGTCAATTCACTCTTCATACTACCTTCAGCGTCAACGATCTCATCACAGGCTCCTTCCACTACAAGAAATGATCCGCGTTCATTAACAAATCTGGCGGTATGCTCCATATTCAGGGGAAACGGAAGCATTGACGCGTCATACATAATTGACGAAAACATCGACAAATCCCATTCAAGAAGGTGTTTATCCTTATCGTGCTGAATATGATCCAAGTGTACGAGTACACGTAGTTTTTCAAAAGGACCTCCGTTTCCGGCAAGCACTTCGATATCCTTGCAAAATAAACGCAAACCGGTATCCCATCTTCTTGTATGAGTATAGCAGGCTGACTGCGATCTGTGCTCATACCTGCATGTAATTGCAATCATGATCGGAAGGTTTGCGATGCCTGTCGCCTCCCCGTATTGGCTTGCCGCTTCCAGAACAGCCTCAGTCGTCGTAAGGTTCTCACTGCAGAAACAAGGCAGAACCCATCCCTTTTCGCCGGCTTCCGTATAAATGTCCAATACGTTCTGTTTACCTGTAATAATTGCCACTATAATTCCCTCACAATCGCTATATTTTCATTAAGGATATTCGTTCCCGAGAAGATATAAGGGCGCCTCATCCTCGTCAATTTCAGGAAATCGGCCGGCTTCAACATAAAACCGGTTGTCGACCCGGTCGTCATTCACTTTTGAGACCTCTCCAAGTAGAATTTTACCTGTATTCTTCTCTCCCCAGAATTTATGATACTGTCCGGCAGGCAAAGTGATACTTTCTCCAGGCGTCAACCTGATTATGGAGCCTTGTTTGACGGTGTAATTCCTGCCGTCAACGGAAATTTTAACTGGAGCATCTGCGAATTCTCCTTCACTGGTTGAATTATAGACTTGTATCATGAGGGTTCCCCCCCCTCGGTTTATGATGTCCTCCATTTTACTCCAATGAAAATGAAAAGGTGTGATTTGCTCCTCCTCAACAATCAATAGCTTTTCAGCATATGGCTTTATGTACTTTTGGTCATCGAAATTGCCATTTCGTATAGTGAACATCAAAAGGCCTATTTTCTTAAAATCACCGCTTCCAAAATCAGTGATATCCCAACCCAGCATATTTTCTCTTATTTCGTCATACTCGCTTCCTTTGCCCTTCCACTCTTCCGGACTCCAAAAGGCAAATGGGGGAAGCTTGAAATTCATATTGTCAATGAATACTACAGCATCTTTCATGATATTATTCAATTCAGAACGTCTCATGATATCCTCCTTTATCCCGCCCCGTTATAAACGGCAACCCTCGTCAAATAAATTATAAATATGTGTATAAATATCATAAAAGTGAGATTTTTATATAATTTGCAGAATTTTAATTAGCATGTTCTCTAACATTTTAACAATTCTATGAATTCAGAATGAAGTCTGCTTAAGTTATGGATCTATACATTACAGGAAATCTTGTTCTGTGTTATGATTGAAATATACTATTGTATTTCATTTTCTAAAGGTGGGATTCACTTGAGATATCGATTCTTCGACAAATCAAAAAGCATCTACACTAAACTGATTCTTTCATATTTGGTGATAATATTACTGCTTACTTTCATTCTTACATCATCGCTATATTTTAATTATGAAAAGGCCGCATTAGACATCATGTTTCAGTCAAATATGAAACTGCTTTCTCAGATAAGCTACAGTACAAACTATATGAATGATCTTGGAAGCGGCTTTTGCAAGTCAGAGATCCTAAACAGCGACATAATATCTATCATCAATAGTAATACAAAAGATATTTTTAATTTGGGAAACACATTAAACAAGCTACATTCCACGATCATGTCCGCTTCTTACATTCATTCTGTATATATTTATAACCGTAAACTGGATCTTTTTATTTCTTCCTATGGAAGCAAAATTGCTAATACCGATAGCTTTTTTGACCATGATATCGGCAACATTATTAAAAAAGCTGATAGTTCTGCAAATATATCGCAACTCGTACCTATCCCTAGAAAACTGCTCACAGGCGGAAGTACAAAAAATCCTCAATATTCAAATATATATACTTATATACTTTTTGATTATGCTTCCTATATAGACACCAAAGATAAAATCAAAGGTGCGATAATATTGAATATTTCACAGAATTGGTTAAAAAACACCATCAGTTCCATGGATCCCGTTGTGGATAAATCCAACGGAGATATATTTATTATCGATAAGAATGGCACTGTAGTTAGCCATCCGTCGGATAACATGTTTTTACGCGACCTTTCTTCCGAAAGATATATCATGAAGGTACTTACGAGCGGAACAGATTCCGGCTTCTTTATAGATAAGGTAAACAATGAAAGATATGTCGTTACTTATACAGCTTCCAAGACTCTTGACTGGAAATTTGTCAGTTTAACACCATATGCATCAATTACTGGTATTATTTCAAGGATACGAGTAGTAACCGTTGTATTCTGTACCATCATATTATTATTGGGGCTGTTCTTTTCCGCGTTTATTTCAAAAAGGATTTATTCACCTATCAGTACACTTGTAAATGACGTAAATGATAAACTGCATATTCCTTCAACGCCTGAAAGGCAGTTAAATGAGATAAATTTCCTATCCGAAGCATTTTCTCAGGTTCTAGATAAGGCAGAGTCTCTGGAGGCAATATACCAAAATAATCAGCTCTTATTAAAAAATGACTTTCTTAAGAATTTACTTATCGGAAACCTTTCTTCAGATATGGAGACTACTGTAGGCAAACTGTCTGAATTGGGAATTAAATTGACTGCAGACGGACATTTCATATTATGCATATTGAAAATAGACAATTACAGGCACTTCATTACAGATATTGATGAAAAGAATCGTGTGCTTTACAAATATGCCATATGTAATATTGCATCAAGGATCGCCGGAAATAATTATACAAACGAAGTCGTGGATATGGGCGACAACAATATCTGTATTGTTCTGCAACTCGGCAGCGGCCCCATTAAGCCTCACGAGCGCTCTAACTTAATACTGGCGGATATTGTGCATCAGATTCAGGACGAAATCCTAAAACATACCAAGATATCAATTTCAGCAGCCGCAGGATACATTTCAAAAGGTATAGATAAAATCAGCACTTCATATCTGGTAGTTTCAAACCTCTCTTTATACAGGATAATTTTTGGCCATAAATGTCTTATCCTCCCCGATAATATGAATGGGATTGAAAATGAGGACTTTACGTTCCCTTCTGCAAAAGAAAAGCAGTTGCTGGATTTTATTAGATTAGGCGATGCAGAACAGGCAAAAGATATGTATTATAAAATAGTTGACGCCATATCCAAATACTCCTATGACAATATCATGTCCTCAATTGTACATCTAGCAGTCAATATATATAGCTGTATATCATCCATAGAAAAAAGCAGTTCATGCAAATTCTCAGTAGATTTCAATTCATTGAATAAAAGTATAAGCAGCAAAGAGACTCTTGATGAAATCAACCAAATGTTCACCGGTCTTTTCTATAAAATCGCGAATATACTTAATGACTCCCGGAATAAGAAGTCAGACAAAATTATAAATAATGTTATAAGTATAATCCAATCCAACTTCTACGATAAAAACTTATGTCTGAACAGCATCGCAAGTACAATGAAGATGTCCACAGTGTATTTGGGTAAAATATTCAAAGATTATACATCAAAATCAATCGCCGAATTCATAACTGATCTGCGAATGGAAAAAGTCAAGCATCTGCTTGATACGACAAGTTATCCCTTAGGTAGAATTCTTGAGAAAACCGGTTTTACAAAATCCAATTATTTTTATACTACTTTTAAAAAGCATTTTGGCGTATCCCTAAGCGAATACAGGCTGGCAAAATCCGCGAAAAAATGATGAGGGGTTGCAGAAATCTGTTTTCACTGCAACCCCTTTAAATTTGATAATATTATACTGTATTAAGTTATCTACTGGCCTTCCACTGATCTATCTGCTCTTGTGCCTTTGAGATTATCGTCTCACTTCCGGCCGTTTTAAGTTTACTAATAAACTCCGGCAATTTCGATTCAATGTCCACTGATCCTGTTACCAGGAAAGGCAGATACTCATCAAGTACCGATTTACAGTTCGCCATTTCAGTTTTAATACCTTCTGTGTTCATTACAAAACCAAGGAACGGAGAATGCTCGGCGTTTTCATTGAACTTGACTTTCTGACTGGTCAGATCGATAGGAGCACCTTTTGGTACAAACGATACATGATTGCCGTTCATGATTTCCCAGAACACACCATGGTTGTATTTGCTGTCGGCGAATATGTCAACCTCTATTACGCCTGAAGCAGTATCCTCCGATACGACACTATAATGCTTATCTTTGATGCCTATGCACAATAGATTGCTCAAATCCTTATCTGAAGCTATAAGATCAAGCAACATCAAAGATCTCTCAGGATACTTCGATTTATTATTGATTGCGGTCATGGATGCGTAGAAGTTTGAACGCACATATGGTTTTGATACCGTTATTGCGACTACTTCATTCCCACCCCAGGCATCCCTTACTTCCTGCTCTGAACCAGGAGCCATAGAAAGAAAATCTGTCGCATATTTTCCGGCTTTCAACTCAGCCTGATAATCATTGGTGACAGATGCATCCTCTTTAATATAACCCTTTAAAAACCATTCTCTCATTTTTCCACAATGATTTTTAAAACTATCCAGTTCATATTGATTAACAACCTTCAGAGACTTATCGCCAATTTTTACCGCAGATGGCATATTAGCTCCGGCAATCTCCTCATAACCTTTGGTCATGTTTATTTCTTCGAGTCTGCCTTCAGCGTTCATGGCAAGAGGAATTATGGAAGGATCACCTTTCTTGATTTTCTCTAGAAGCGGTTCGATGTCGTATATCGACTTAACAGATGAGGTATCAAAACTATACTTGTCAATAAACTTCTTTTGGATCATGACACCATCCTGATCAGCGATATAACCATTGAGAATAGCATAGATCTTGCCGTTCATCTTGCATGAATTCCAGATTTCCGGACTTTCGAATTTCCAGAGGTTAGGAGCATATTTCTCAATCAATCCGTCCAATGGAAGGAAAGCACCTTTGTTGACACTGTCAAACACATTCAATGCCCAGTTTGCCGTAAAACATAGATCAAATTCCTGACCTGATGATAAATTCAATGTCATTTTATCATCATATTCACCCCAATTGATGATCTGGAGATCCAGAGTCGCATTGATCTTTTCATTGATTGTCTTGTTGGCTTCTTCAAGTACTACCGCTAAATCTTCTTGCGGCGAAGCCTGAATGTACCATGTAAGCATAACGGGTTCAAGTGGTTCTACGGTTTCCTCTGCAGTCGTCTGATTAGTTGTCTGTTCATCATTTGCTTTCTGCCCTGCACATCCTGCCATTACGAGAGACATCATTAGTGAAATTACCAGAATTAGAGATAAAATACTAATTCTCGATTTGGACATAAAAATATAGCCTCCTTAAAATATATTGTAATTCTCCAGCAATAATTTTTCAATTGTTCATTGCCGGATTAATTACCAAAATTAAGCACTTCAGCCTTTCAGCGAACCAACAATCAAGCCTTTTACAAAGTATTTCTGAAAAAACGGGAAAACAAAAAGCATCGGACCTGCAGCAAGGGCGCAAACTGCCATTCTTGTTGATTCATTCGGCAAATTGGATAACTTGGTTGTCGCCATTCTTGCAAACCTGAGATTTTTTGAGAGATACTCAATGCTCATCATTATCCTGTTAAGCATCAATTGCAAAGGCACAAGATTGTTATTATCTATGTAAAGCATGCCAAGCCACCAGTCATTCCAATATATCAATGCGTAGAATAGCCCGACAGTCGCAAGCGCAGGCTTTGAAAGCGGTAAAAGAATAGAAATGTATATTCTGAATTCACTGCCCCCGTCAATCTTCACGGATTGATATAATTCCATTGGCAATGTCATCATAAAGCTTCTCATCAAAAGTATATATCCCGCATTAGCGCAATACGGCAGTATCAAAACCAATAATGAATTTTTCATATGTAGATAATTAGAAATGAGTATGTACCATGGGACAAGGCCACCGTTGAATAGCATGGTAAAAAAGAAGTAAAATGAAAGCTGCTTCCTATACTTGAAATCTTTTCGCGAAAGCGGAAAAGCAACCATAGATGTAACTAAAAGGTTGAATATCGTGCCAAATACAGTTACGGCTATTGAGATTTTATATGCATTTATCAATTGCCAGGGACTGGACAGTAATATTTTATATGCAATAAAGTCTATCTTTTTGGGTATCAGTTTATATCCCCATTTTACTATCTCGGTTTCGGATGATATTGAAATCGACAATACGTATAACATCGGTACAATACATATTATGGAGATAACAACAAACCAGAAATTTATAAGAACTCCGGATGCTGAAAAACGGTTGTTACTCTTTTTTGCAATCACATTCATCGATTGTGCGTCCCCCTAAAAAAGCGCATTATCGCTATTGATTCTTCTAACAATAAAATTAGTTACAATGACCAGGATAAATCCGACTACCGACTGATATAAACCGACGGCTGAAGCCATACCTATCTCACCGGTTACACGCAACGACCTGTATACATATGTATCAATAACATCGGTTACGGAATATAACATTCCGGAATCTCTTGGAAGGAAAAAGAACATGCCGAAATCAGAATAGAATATCCTTCCGATATTGAATATTGTGATAATAGTAATTAATGGCGATAGTAAAGGTATCGAAATATTTTTTATTTTTTGAAATTTAGATGCTCCATCAATATCCGCCGCTTCGTAATAACTTTGGTCTATACCCATAAGGCCTGCATAATATATAATACTGGAATACCCGGTGGTCTTCCATAAGAACACAATTATAAGTATAGCCACCCAGTATCGTGGTTCCGAATACCAGTTGATACGATCCAACCCAAGAGCACTTAGAATATTATTCACCACGCCCAACTTGAAATTAAGAAAAACATATGTGATATACCCTACAACGACCCAAGATAAAAAGAATGGGAAAAACAGCGCTGTCTGGTATACTCTTGTCAGTTTCCTGCTGAGCTCAAATAGCATCAATGCAAATAATATTGAGACAACAAGCCCGATAATAATAAAACAGGCATTCAAAAATACAGTATTCCTTGTGACCCTTAAGGCGAACTGTGAAAGAAAAAAGAATTTAAAATTCTCGAACCCAGCCCAATTGCTTCCCAGGATGCCTTTCGTGTAGTTATAATCCTTAAACGCAATTATTATCCCTAACATTGGTATATATGAAAAAATAAATACTATGATAACAGCGGGAAGACAAAGCATAAGTAATTCCAGATTATGCGATATACGTCTTTTCATTTTGTTTTTAATCGCCGGATTATTCATACGTTAAACGCTGCTCCTGTAAAAAATCGAACAATTTTATGCAATCTGCACGTTTACTATATCAGCTGCTTGGATTTGTTTAAAAGTCGTAAAAATAAAGATTTCGATGAAATCATTCTATCGGCTTCTCTCTTTTTAATACATTGCTCACAGATTTAAAGACAAGGATGATATTGGACGGATCATTTTAAGACAAAATGTATTACGGTATCATTAGGATCAGCCTGAATGGCAGGCATACGCAATCTGATGCTTTTCTTACCGTCCAACCCGAATCCCACCGTATCAACTTCCTCAAATTCGATATCCGTACCGTCGGCAAGAAATTCCACATGATCGACAATTCCTCCGCCCATTTCAGGGATAGTGATATCAAAAGGCGGATAAGCGTTTAAACAATGCAAATATACATCCTTCTCTCTTTGCGTAAATACACAGCGTTTTTCAAATCCGACTGAATAGTGCACCCTGTATTTAGACAAGCCACAACCATAGACAGAATTACCATTGTATTTAAGCCATTCTCCTATTTCAGATAGTCTTTCTGAAAATTCCCGTTGAATGCACCCTCGCGGGGTAGGTCCGACATTAAGAAGAAGATTCCCGTTGTTGCTCGTGCATGTGACAAGACGCCTTATCAATTCGCCTGTAGGTTTGATCGTAGAATCACCTCTGCAATAACCCCATGAAGACCCTATGGTATCGCAGGTCTCCCACATTGGAGCGCCTTCGTCATCCACAGATATGTCTTTCAAGGGTATCTCCTGTTCAGGTGTAGCAAAATCTGAAGCTATTTCATTTTTTCCAGGAATACCGAGTCTATTATTCACTAATATGCCTGGTTGCAGCTCTTCCACCATTTCCTTCAACTTGTGCGATTGCCAGTCTGTTGCGCCTTTACCTGCGCTTCCCTCACTTGAATCAGGATAGGAAAAGTCCGGCCAATATATCATTACTTCTCCGTATTCCGACATCAGTTCTCTCACCTGGTTGTGAAGATAGTCGACATATCTCGAAAAGTCTTTGCCCTTATTGAGCATTTCCGCGTATCGCTTCTCAGGATGGTACCAATCTACTGTGAAATCGGGATGATGCCAATCGATAAGAGAATGATAAAATCCTATTTTTATGCCCTCGTTTCTAAAAGCATCCACCCACATTCGCAATACATCTTTACCATAAGGTGTATTAGTTACTTTAAAGTCGGTAAACTTAGTATCCCATAGGCAGAATCCGTCATGATGTTTGGTGGTAAATACCGCATATTTCATGCCTGCTTCAACGGCAAGCCTTGCCCATTCATCAGGGCGGTATTCATCAGGATTGAACCGTTTGAACAATCTTTCATAATACTCTCTACTGACTTCTTCAGTCGAATAGTACCACATGTCTTTACCAGTTAACGAATAGAGCCCCCAATGGATAAACATGCCGAATCTCATTTGTCTGAACAATTGCCTATTTGTGATCTTCTTCATATCATTCATATTACATTCCCCTCTCCACTTCTTCTCTTGCTATTTCACACCATCTGACCGCATTCATAGGATTTTTCCCTAAGGTATGATTATCCTTCATGATGATTTCAATCCTGCAGCCGTGCGCAATCAGTATTGCATCCCTCAATGATTTTCTGATATGGTCTTCGTCTATTGCAGACACAGCAAGATACGCAGGATTTGGTTTTAACGAATATATATATTTATCTTCAAGGTAGTCGGCCATTTTTTTCAAATCTGCCCAAGGCGATACTGAAATTCTCCGCAGTCGGGGTATTTTTTTTACAGATTCCCACCGACGGTCGATTGGTTCGCAACAACCATAGCAATTTAGTCCAAATCTCTCGAGAACTGGTATCTGGTATGGCAGTATGAATTCAGCAAACATTTCAGGCGAGACAAGGGATGTCTCCTGGCTTTCTCCAAAACCCCACATATCGATAGTACGCACTTTTCCGTCAAAATCCTTTTGCGGTAATTCGTCGGTATAGCCGAAGCCTCCGGAACCGACATATGTTCCATCATTATTCAAACTCAACAAATTATTATCCTCAAGAAAGTCCAGCTTTGCAAGATGCCCGTCACGTAAAAAAGCCATCAATCGATGAAGTTGCTCGGGATAATCATACATGTCCAGCATAATCTGCTCAAGTCCTCTTAAGTTGACCAACGTCCAGGTCATCCCAAGCGTCCACCACCAACTGTTCTTTATACGTACTTCCAGAATTCCGTTAAACACTTCTTTTGCAAGCTGTATCACTTTTTCTGTTGCAGAACCTTCTACGGTGATGATTGGGAAATGCAGTTTATCCATATAAGAATAATCCTTGACGGGCGCTTCCCAACGGTAAGAACCTCCATCAATGCCGCCGATCTTTTTTTCGCGCAGCCCCCAGTCGCTTTCTTCAAAGACACAATTGATATTAAAATAGGGTTCCACAACGCGGTCATCACCCATCGTCTCGCCCCAGAAGATCTCTTTACGGAGCGCCATCTCCCATTGTTTGGCCAGATAGTTATTGCAATGCATCATTTGATCGGTTATTATTTCATTCCATCCATTCTCAGGATCACAAAATATTAGAGGGCGTGTCTCCTGTAAACAGTTGTGCCTGGTCCATAACTTGCGCTTCTCTTCCTGCTTCTGACCGGCAGCCAGCTCGGCCGTCCTTTTTGCGAGTTCTCTGAGAATGCCCTTTTCCTTTTGATTTATCGACAGATCCTCCAATAATCCGCTTTTTACGCTCAATGACGCAACTGATTGGTCAGTCATCAATAATCCCCCTTAATTTAAATTATATTTAAAGCAATATTCTCCAGAGCCGGTTTCGAACAAAAAAAACTCTTTCGTTTCTATACCGCTTTTTAATCCTTCGTCCATTAAAACAAATCTATTATCCTCCAATATTATCCTGCCGTTCTCAGTGACAGCTCCCCCGACCCCAGCATTCTTTTTTGGAAGAAATATCCTGGAGCTGCAATTAAATGGTATCCTGACATTGAGTTGCAACGATACGCCTTGCTTTTTCCATGATGAGATTACCTCTCCCCTGACAGTCAAAAGGGTCACATTACAATATTCTAACCCTTCAGGAACTACCGGTTTTATAATGATTTTTTCAAAACCAGGGCCATCTTCATCAGTCTGTATCCCGCCGAGATACCTAAAAAACCATGTGCTTATCGAACCGTACATAGGATGGTCATGGGAATTCATACCACCTCCGGTGTTTTTCTCCCATCTCTCCCAAATAGTCGTAGCTCCTTCTTTTATCATATATCCCCAACTTGGATAAGTGTCACAAGACGCCAACGCATATGCGACATCTTCATTTCCGCTGTCGGAAAGCACCTCAAGAATATATTTGGAACAAATGTTTCCAGTAGTAAGATGCCCTTTGTTACGGAAGATATCTTCTACAATATTTTCGATGACTGCATTCCTGCAGTATTCCGGTACGATATCCAGATACACAGGCAATACATTTGAAGCCTGACTGCCTGACGCATAACTGCATTTATTTATATCAAGAAATTCATGGTTGAATGCCTTCTTGATCCGGTTTGCCAATCGTAGAAATCTATCCGCATCTCGCTTTCTTTTAAGGATCCTTGCCATTTTTGAAATAAGATTGGCATTATAGTAATAAAATCCAGTCGACATCAATGTACCGGGAGTGTAGGCGGAAACGGCGCCAGAGCCGACACTATCCTTCAGGCATTGGTCGACCGGGGAAGCCCAATCACCCATCTGACTAAACGTCACAATAAACCTCTCTGCCTTTTTGCCGATAAATTCTGTCCAGTGTTTCATTCCTTCATAATGCCGCTCAAGAATTTTGATATCGCCGTAATGTTTATACAAGAGCCATGGAATAATCAGATAGGAACTGCAAACCGCATCTGCGTGCGTATGCTCCCACACACCTGGTATCAGCGGCATTACATCCGGAGCAGTATTTGTAATGGCACCGGTTATTTCATCCTGAGTATCGGATATGTCATCCATCCATTTGGCATAAAATCGTGACATATCGAAATTGTATATCGCTTCTTCGGCTCTTACCGTGGCGTCATTGAGCCATCCGAGCCGTTCGTCACGCTGCGGGCAATCGGTAGGTATGCTGTGGAGATTGTTTGCTTCTGTCCTGACTGCATTTTCCTGAATTTCATTCAGCAAATCTTCGCTGCATAAAAAACTTCCGGCAGATCGCACCGACGACCGGACTAACCTACCTGTAACGCATGATATATCCGGCAGTTCAGGATAGCCTTCCAGTTGCACATATCTAAAGCCATGATAGGTGAACCTCGGCTCATAAACTTCCATGCCATTACCTTTTAAAACATAGGTATCTGTAGATTTCGCACCTCACAGGTTCTCCTGATTGATCGTGCCGTCGTCATATAAAACCTCCGCATACCTGATCCTCATTACCATTCCTTCATGTCCCTCTGTCTTTATCCTGACCCACCCGGCAATGTTTTTCCCCATATCAAAAACTAAAATACCAGAAACAGGATTGGTCATAGATATCGGTGTGATCTCACCAATAACACATATGGGCTCAAGATGCTGCGAAACCATTTTCCCTTTGGGTTTTTCGGCATTTTCGACCGGCGTCCATTCATTTTCACAAACGATATAACCCGGCTGATCCCAACCTGTTTTTTCAAGCCTTGCATCGTAGGTCTCTCCGTCATATATGCTATTGCAGATAATCGGTCCGGCTGCAGATAACCAATCCTGATCCATACCGCTAAGCGCAAGGATCGCAGTACCGTCTTGGCACTTAATATACATCTGGAATATTAATTCGGGTTGCCCGCTGCTTTTAAAGACCACTCCCGGCATAATCACGCCCGGATTCCAATACCAGCCGTTGCCAAGCATTATACCTATTACGTTCTCACCCTCTTTAAGGTAAGCTGTAACATCATATGTGACATATAACACCCTTTTATTATAATCTGTCCAACCCGGATCAAGGACATGGTTACCGACCTTCTGGCCGTTGATACGTAACTCATAATAACCCAATCCGGAAATATACGCTCTTGCTCTTGAGAATTCCTTATCCAGGTTTATTACCTTCCTGAAAATAGGGGAACAGTCATGATCCTGCATAGGAAAGCGTATCCATTGGGCCTTCCAATCATCATCCTCAAGCAGGCCTGTCTCAAAATGTGCTGGCTTGCTAAATGACGACGCTTTCCCTTCCTTGTCCCAAACCTGCACTTTCCAATAGCAGATCTGCATGCTTAAGAGTGTTTTGCCCTTATACTCAATATTAATTGAATTGCTGCCCTTTACCTTACCTGTGTCCCACAGATCGGCTGTACCGGCATTCAAATACTCTTTACGGCTGGCCGCGATAATGCGATATGCCGTTTGATACTGTCCTCTACCTTCGTGCTGTACAGTCCAGGAAAGACGTGGATTAAGCGTATTTACACCTAAAGGATCACGGGCATATTCACACAGGAGATCAATCGGGGAAAAAACTGAATTAATCATCGCTGATAATTCCGATTTCGAATCTGTACTTTTTTACTTCACCTGGCTCAATATATAGGAGTTCCCCTTTTTTTCTAGCCTTGCTCCTGCCTTCAGGATACCATGTCGCAGGCTCCAATCCGACCACATAATCTCCTTCGCCCAATTGTTTCCATTCAATTAAATATGGGAGCTGTTTGTTGTTATAACTGATATAGATACCGAGTCCAGAGCCATTAAACCTCTCATTTATCAACTTTACCACTATCTCGTCGTCCGTATCAGGATCAAATTCATGATAGAATACCTGTTCCGAAAATTCATGGATCGGTGCAGTAAATTCACAACAGCATCCTATCTCATTAATAGTCTCATTGTCCCTTACTTTGATATGACCCTTGGGAATTATCAGTTTCGTGCCCTTATCAAGCAAGGGAAACCCGAAGTTAAAATGATAGAGGATCATAAGCGGTTGACGTATGAATCCCCAATTTTCCACTTTATCCTCGAGAATTAACCTGTTTTCTCCTATCCTGGTTTCTATTTTCCTTGATAGTGCAATATTTTCTCCCAATAAAGCGCATTCCCTGATTCTGCCTCGTATTGTCATTATAAAATCGTCTGATTCCCATTCATTTGTAACGCACACATCCTCGGCGGAAATATTGGAAGCACGTCCGTGAAGACCAAGCCGCCTCCCGTCATCGTCACATGCCGCTCCCATATAAGTTAGTCCGCATGTAGTTAAAAGTCCTCCGAAAAAACTTTTTAAAAAGCCGTCGCCCTCCGGTTCATAATATGAAGGCGAGACAACACCGGTTTTTGATATGAAGCTAAGCGCAGCCCCTTTATAATCAGCCCAGGCAATATCCATGCCCCGATCTGGTAATACCGAGAAATTCAATCCCCCTCCTGTTTTAACCTCAACGATACGGACTCCGCGGGCCCTGCCTGAATCAAGAACGGATTGTCTGGCGCCGGCTATCTGTGAGATGTCGCCGACTCTTTTCATCAATTCGCTTTTGGATAATTCGATTCCATAGATAGATGCCATATAACAGTACTTCCTTTTTTTCGAATATCGTCAATAACTTCTACAATATTGCATAAATCCGTATTGCTGTCTAATAAGTCATATAGAAATATGGTCATATCCCACAGCATATCTGTATTACTATTATGTAGACCGCATATGTTCTCCAGGATCGTTTCTTTTTTTTCGGTATACGCACCTTGATCCAATTCAGATTTGATCGCCGCCGCTATGCCAAGACATATGTTGACTGGGCAGATGCCCTGCGAAACGCACAATCTGGCTGCCCCGACAAGCCTATCGTTAAACGACAGCTTCCTTTTAGAATCTTTTCCAACCCTGTGTACGGTATCATTGAGCTGCTTATTTCCAAACCTGTATATAAGGTCATTGATATGATAGAGTATTTCATCAAGACTCATGCCATGTTCTCTGGAAAGCGCAATAGCCGAATCCTGCATACCGGCAAGGGCCAAAAGCCTTATGTGAGGATTCCTGACTGCTTCCCAGATAAAACTGCAGTCGTTGAGCCTCCCCAAGTAAGCTATAAGCGCATGCCCCATATTATGTATAAAAAGTTTTCTCTGAATATAAAATGTGAACGGACTTACCGCCTGCATATTCACAATTTGCGGAATATCGCCTCTAAACCCGTCTTTATCAACCGGGAGTTCACAATATTCTTCTGCGTGTATTCGTAATATATTGCCTTCCTGCATTTCAGCAGTCATTTCCGGAACCATTCTTCCTATGGATGCCTCTACCATTCCTACAAGACTGTCAAATTTCTCCTTATCCTTTTCATCGAGATTCTGTTTTACAAGCGTAGCAAGATATTGATTGGCGTCAATCAAATTCTCGCATATGATTATATCCAGAGGCTTCATATTGCCTATCCGCCATCTTTTTTTCAAGCCCTCTGAAATTGGGCCCGCTATCATGCCAAGGGCATTAACCCCGACGGCTGTCGCCATTATATCGGCTGATGCAATTTCACAGGCTGTTTCAGACACATCATTGCCATTTATCCCCCTGATGTTCGCGACAATAATATCCTTACTCTCACGCCCACATAATATCCTTATCGGATATTCGCCATCATTATTAAGCTTGTCCAATATTACCGGATTCACGTCAATAAAAACAACTTCATAACCTGATTCGGAAAAAAGCTGTCCGATAAATCCCCGACCTATATTCCCCGCGCCATATACGACCGCTTTTTTTATAATTGTTTCCTCCGATTATCCATATAAGCAATTTTCATGCTTTTTCATAAAATCCCTAATCACATCGAGTTTTTCGATACCGGTAGATGCGCCCATGGCCATGACGCAATGTGTCCCGACCGCATTCGCAAACTTACCGCATTCATGCAAATCCCAATTATTTACCAACCCGGTGATAAAACCTGCTATAAAAGAATCTCCTGCTCCTGTAGTATCTATAGGCTGGATACATTTATATGCAGGGATCAAATGCTTTTCACCATCCATTGACTTTAAAAAACAGCCTTCCTTGCCCAGTTTGATCACAGCAACTTTTACACCCATAGAAAGAAATGCATCGGCAATTTCTTCCGGAGATTTCTTTCCACTCAGGTTTACAGCCTCTTCATAACTAGGAATAAATAAATCGATATACTGCATGCACGGATGGAGGACGCTCATCCAACGCCCTGTCGAATCCCAAGCAGTATCAAGCACGGTATATTTCCCCATTTCCTTTGCTTTTTTCAGAACACGCTTGCAAGGTTCCCCGTCAAAGGACGGCATCAGCATAGTCCCCGCAATAAAAACAATCCTAGACCTTTCAACTATGTCATAGTTGATATCCATATCAATAAATTCGGCATTTGACCCCTGATAATGAAGAAATGTCCTTTCCCCGCCGGAATCACTCAATACTACCGATGCTGACGTACGGGATTGGCTGCTGATCACAAGTCCGGAAATATCCACATTTTCTTTCTTTAATGCATCAATAATGCATTTTCCAAATCCGTCATTTCCTATCTTACCTATCACAGCCACATTCAAACCAATTTTTGACAGATCTATCGCAGCATTTACTGCGCAGCCTCCTGCATAAAGATCCAATTTATCCAACAAGCCCAGTTTTCCCCGCCCTGGTATCACATCCACCGGTTTCGCGATCACATCTGCTACCATTATCCCTATACAGACAGCATCAAACAAGATTATCACATCCTGCAAAAAGATTGTATTTATTATAACTGTTTTACTATTAAGAGTATAATTTTGCAAAATGCAACCGGATACAACTCTCAAATCCAGCAATGAGAGCACTTATACAGTTTTTGATTGCGGCATTTACAATACATGAGAATATTGGGGTGATTACAGTATCACGACATAAAATACCTGTTATTAAAAGCTTTTTAGAGTAGTTGCAGGTTTTCTATCCAACAAAATCTAAAGAAAACAATAAAAAATAACCATTTATATAGGGTGAGCATTTGATAAAAGAAATCGTTCGGCTTCGGCGCACCAAAGTCCGTTATTGCGTCCGACAATCTTTGCCAAACCTGCGTAAAGCGGGCTGTTTGCCCCTTTGACAGCAAGCTGGTCCAATGCTGTAAGCTCCATTTTTATATTTGTATATATGAGTTTTTTACCGCCGGGAATTTCAGGCAAATTAAGCGTTGCCCACGCATAGCAATCCAATCCTCCGATATGCGTTATCATGGGTGAAGGATCTATTGAGCCTTTTTCCATCATCCTGAGTGATTCAATCATATCATTTGTATTGCCTCCGCTTGTTCCTACAATATGTGTTGATGAATAGTGAACGTTATAGAAGTTGAGTAACGCTGAAAACCTTGTGTCTGTAGGTCCGGCAAAGAAATTGAGACATCCGTCACGCGCAAGTATGCCATCACCCTGTTCAACTACAGGTTTTATCGGAGCATATACAAATACATCATCATAACCTCTTCCGCCAGTAAGACCTCTTAAAAAAGACACAGGCTCATCAATTTTTGATGTGTTTATATATATTAATTCAACATTAAGCTTTTTAGCATCATCAGGCGAATAGATCATTGAAGCCCTCTTAAGCCTAAGATCGTTTATATCAGTAACAACAATCAGTCTGGGCTTCCTGTCACAATGGAGAGCATAATCTATCGCGCCAAGCCCCATCGGTCCAGCACCTGCGAGCAATGCCATGTTCCCGTCTTTCACGATGCCCATATCGTGAGAATACGAGCCTGCAAACGTATGATAATTCAAATGATACGCCCCTATTATGCATGACATGGGTTCAGCCAGCGAACCATAAAAGAATGCTTCACCATTGTATTCTAAAAGACAATCATGTTCAATTATTTCAGCAGGGATTATTATATATGTCGCGCCCCCACCGATATAGGGGTATGAATAACCAGGCGTCTTAAAGGGGTCATCTGTCAAATTGACCGCAGGCTGAACGGCGAATCTCGAGCCTTCTTTGAATTTCCCGACCCATCTTGCTCCCACTTTTATTATCTCGCCGCAGAACTCATGTCCAATAATAACAGGGTTCACATCAATATCTTCAGGAACTCTTTTATGTGCTTTCCCCTGGATAGCCGCCTTGTATGAAGACATACATATACTGTCTGAAACCACTCTTGCAAGTATATCATTTTCAGTAATATCATTAAGCTCGAACTCTTCGAGTCTCAGGTCGTTTTGGCCATAAAGCCTGACTGCTTTTGTTTTCATCATATAACCAATCCATTATTTTTCCGTATTATCTGTAAAGAGGTCCAAAGTTGGCGCATGCCCTGTAATCGGCACCTTCAAGATCCGCAGTCCCGAAGCCGCTCCAGGCCGATGGCCTGAAAATCCTGCCTTCTTCGACATTGTGCATACATACGGGTATCCTCAATATCGAGGCGAGTGCGATAAGCTCGGCGCCGATATGACCGTAGCTGAATGAACCGTGATTGGCCCCCCAATTTGCCATTACCGAATAAACATCTTTGAATGCGCCGGAACCGGTAAGCTTTGGTACAAACCACGTAGTAGGCCATGTCGGGTTGGTGCGCGCGTCAAGGATCCTGTGCATATCTTCGGGAAGCTCGGCCGAGAAACCTTCGGCTATTTGCAGCACCGGACCGAGACCTGAAACCAGGTTTATCCTTGACATGGTGATCGGCATCCCGCCTTTGGTCACAAACTGAGACGAATACCCGCCGCCCCGGAAATACGGCACATCGGCAGGCCTCCAGCTTGTCGCGTCCAGGCATGCCGCAGCCTCGTCGGGCGTTATCTCCCAATAAGGTTTTATTGCCGGTTTTCCATTGATTGTCTGGCGCCCGCTTCCGTCAAGGGCTGCCGAACCTGAATTGATCAGATGGATGAACCCGTTTTCGGCGATTCCCTGAGGGTATTTCCCGGAAACACGCTTTACCGCTTCAGGACTCCAATATGTCCTTACGTCCGCAAAAACCTGGGCGGTATTTGTCAGCAGGAAGCCGAAAAGCATGGCCGCACCGTTCAGGCTGTCGTTTTCGGTCGCGACTATGAAAGGCTCCCTTATGCCGCTCCAGTCGAATGAGCTGCAAAGCATAGCTTCAAGGAAGTCTCCGTTCGGGAAATGGTCGGTCCACTGCCTCTGCCCCTGAAATCCCGAGGCAATGGCATTGTGTCCAAGCGCCTCTTCGCCGAATCCGATCTCGGCCAGCCGCGGATTGCCGATCATCAAGTCGCGGGCTATCATTGTCATCTTAACGACGAATTCCCAGTTGGAATCCTTGCGCTGGCGGCTCTGCCTTATTTCTGGAGGATTTATGTCCTCGCCTTCCTTGCAGTACTGCTTTACCCATTTAACCGCACGTTCATATTCGGCCAGGTCGAATATCCCTTCGTCTATACGCCTTATGAATTCGGACAGGTCGACGTATTCGTTCCTTATTCCGAGATACTTCTGAAAAAACTCCTCATTAACAATAGAGCCGGCTATCCCCATCGATACCGATCCCATCGAAAGGTATGACTTGCCGCGCATGG
>CAYWGM010000025.1:0-28086 GCA_964457875.1 uncultured Eubacteriales bacterium
TCCCTCTGTCCGGTAATTATGGCGCTTCCGCCCGAAATCTGCTCATCTACCGTAGGAGCGATTATCAGGTCTTCATCCATATATATGGCGATCTTTTTACCTACAAGTCTTGCAGTGGCATCTGAAAAATCCTTGGTTCCGGACTCGTTCAGATCCAGCGTAACGACAATCTGGCCTGTATTCGAATTAGTACTGACACCGGCGTCTTCAACCTGATCGCCCTTTAATACTATCTTTCCCGTAGGCTTGTAGTTACCATCATCATCCTTGAGTTCCTCGTCTACCTCCTGAAAAGTGAGCAATCCGACCCTTCCGATTTCGGCTATTGCCTTTGAAGGGTTGAAGTCCTTTTCCCCCTGCTGCCAGGGGATGTCTACAATAAGCCGCCCATTCAATTTATCAATGGTCAGAACCCTGTCCAATATCCCCTTGCTGTCCAGCCTCAAGCCTATGATGGCTCTTGCCGACTCGAGCTCCTCCTCGGAAGGGTTTGTCCCATCGGGCTTGACAGCATAAAGCAGCGTATGGACGCCGCCTCGTATGTCAATTCCCGTACGGATATTATCTGCACCTGGTATGATTCCGCCGAAGGCAGTGCTATCAAATGCAATATATCCTAATATTCCTATAGCCAGAATCACTATCAGGAACAGAACGCTTCTGTTGCTTTTCATCCGGCAAATCCCCCCTTATGATACTTTGCACCATTATCGCATGGAAAGGTTGCAACCAATATATTATATATCTATGAAATATTCCAAGTCAACATCGAATGACCGTCGATAACTTGTTAAATACTTTATTTGATGGTCATATCAGGTATTATTGATTTTACCCATAACGCGCATTCGATCCTCTTTTTTTGAAGGATGCATCCTATCTCATAAGGATCATTGATAGAGCCGTTGTACGTATACGCATTAGCGGCGCATCCTCCGCTGCAATAGTACTTGGCCCAGCAATTCCGGCAATCTTCCTTCGTATCGGCGTTCGTATCCCTGAAGATGCTGGTGATTTTTTCGTCGATAGCCGTTTTACTTATATTGCCCATCAGGAAAGCCCGATTGCCGACGAACTGGTGACACGGGTAAATATCCCCTTCAGGGGTGATGGCAAGATACCCATAACCGGCGCCGCAATTTCTCAATCTTTTATAAATGCATGGCCCTTGCTCAAAATCAATCATAAAGTGAAAAAAGTTAAAGCCATTACCTTCTTTGAACCGCTTTACATATTCCATGGCTAATGCTTCGTATTCTTTTTTTAATGTCGCGATATCACTATGTTTTATTTCTATGCTTGTGTCTTTTACTCCGACAACCGGTTCGACCGAGATATTCTTACAACCCATATCGGCAAGATACATCACATCCCTGGAGAAATCGGTATTCTCACCGGTATATGTCCCCCGCACGTAGTAGCTCTTTTCACCTCTCGCAGCTATGAATTTTTTGATGTTTCCGGCTATCAGGTCATGACTTCCGCTTCCATCGGGGAATATCCTCATTTTGTCGTTTACTGGTTTTCTGCCGTCGATGCTCAGTATGGCATTATCAAAATACTCATTTATAAAATTGATATGTTCATCTTTCAATCCTACCGCATTAGTAGTAATGGTGAATCTGAAACTCTTGCCATTCCTGACGCTTTCGTCCAGGGCATATCTCGTGATTTCCCGAACCGTGCCGAAATTCATGAGAGGCTCACCGCCGAAAAAATCCACCTCGAGATTTTTTCTGTCTCCCGATCTCCTTATTAGGAAATCTATAGCAGCTTTGCCTGTCTGCGTGGACATGCGGATCCTGCCAGTACCGAAATCCCCAGTGGAAGCGAAACAGTACCTGCACCTCAAGTTGCAATCATGAGTCACATTGAGGCATAAGGATTTTAATGAATCAAAATTCCCCGTGTCTGACGGTGCATCCGAAGCCTCAGAAAAAAGCATACCCTGTTCGATAAGCATTTCCAGTTCCGAAATTGCTCTCAGGATATCCTCATGATCAAATTGGCGATCAAGCATCCCCACGATTATGTCCTTATCCGTGTTTTTAATATACGGCAGGACACTGAAGGCGATATCGTCCAACACATGAACCGACCCGCTATTTACATCGATAACAATATTGGTGTCAAATAACCGAAATGAATGTATCATTAATTACTTTACTTTTTTAACTTTGAACCTGTTTTGTAGAAGATCGATTTCCTCTCGCATTTCTGGTTACCGACCGTACAAGAAGTCTTGCAAGCCGATTGGCATGAAGCCTGACACTCGCCGCATCCGCCGTCGTTCTTGCTTTCAGTCAGCCTCGGTCCGCATATTGTCTTAATATGTTTCATTGCGACCTCCCTGTGTACAATTTATGAATAGAGATTATAGCACACGGGAGTGATGTTGAAAAGGTGTTTTTTTCCTGCGCGGCCGACGTCCGGAATTCATGCCGGCCATCCCGCCGATCACACCTGACAGAACGGCTATGACGACCGTGATAGCAACATACCTGTCTATTCTGAAATTAGACAATACAGTGCTTCCGACAAGATAAAGCACTGATATGTAAATCAACCCGGTAATTGCGCCATTTAACCAGCCACGGGATTTTAGCCCTTTAGATGAGATATACCCTGAACACAGCAAACTGACAATTGTTGTTAGAATCACTACAGGAGTTATCAGATTAGCTGGAAAATCCACGAAACATAGTATTATCGAAAAAATTATAAACACAGGCAGGGTAATTATATAAGAAATTGCGATACCCTTTGCCATAGACCTGATGTTCATTGAATCTACTTCAGGTTTTTTGACAGTCTTGCTTGCGGCAGCCATCTGAAACACCTCTCATAAATGCAAATAAATAAAAACTACTAATATAATCTATTTAGCTAATAAAAATATTAGAATCGAAGAAGACATTTTTTTCGAATTTGAATTGCCAATTTTAAAAAAGAGCAGCAACGGTCAGGCAGCAACCTGACCATTGTGCTCATTTCCGGCCATCAGGCCTCGATCAGTTTCTGCACTTCTTTTATTGCCCATTTCTTAAAGACGACCTGTGTTTTTTCAATGCTGGTCTCGATTGTTACTTCATCATCCTTGATATTGACAACTCTACCCGAAACACCGCCGATGGTGACGATATTGCTGTTCACCTGCAGAGTTTGCAGCATTTCCCTTGTCTTTTTGTCCCTTCTCCTCTGGGGCAGAAAAATTAGCAAATACATGATAACAACAAAAAACAGGATGTAGAGTACTATTCCTCCATAATTTTGAAAAGCGTCCGGCATCGTAAACCTCCCACAAGTTAATTAAAGCCCGGAGTAAAACTGTTTCCTGAATTCTCCAAACTTGTCTTCTATTATAGCTTGTCTTATATTTTTCATCAAGTCCAATAGAAAATACAAATTGTGCCACGTCGTAAGCCTCAGCCCGAGTATCTCACCGGATTTGAACAGATGCCTGATGTATGCCCGTGTGAAATTCCGGCACACATAGCAATCACATGCCGGATCGAGTCTTGAGAAATCATGCGCATACTTGGCGTCCCTGATTATTATCCTTCCCGCGGATGTCATGACAGATCCGTTTCTCCCTATCCTTGTAGGAAAAACACAGTCGAACATGTCGATGCCCCTTGCCGCCCCCTCTATCAGATAGTCAGGGCTCCCTGCGCCCATAAGATAATGCGGTTTGTCTTCAGGTAATAATGGTACCGTGTAATCCAGCATTTCGTACATCAACTCTGCAGGTTCGCCTACGCTGAGGCCTCCTATCGCATATCCGTCGAAGCTCAGTCCGACGATGCCTTCCGCGCTGATTCTGCGCAATTCTTTATACATGCTTCCCTGTACTATCCCGAAAAGCGCATTATTATGATGACCATTATATTCACGATGCGCCGAAAGGCACCTCTCCGCCCAACGTGTCGTCCTGTCGACCGATTTTCCTGCATACTCAAAATCGCAAGGATACGGGATGCATTCATCCAACGTCATGATGATATCGGCTCCGAGGGCATTCTGGACAGCTATGACAGATTCGGGTGTGAAAATGTGTTTTGATCCGTCAATATGTGACCTGAATACTACCCCTTCTTCTTTGATATCACGCAGATTGCTCAGGCTGAAAACCTGATATCCGCCGCTGTCGGTAAGTATCGGCCTGTCCCAGTTCATGAACCGGTGAAGCCCGCCGGCTTCTTCTACGATGGATGCACCCGGCCTCATATAGAGGTGGTACGTATTGCTGAGTATAATATCAGCTCCGATTTGTTTAAGCTCATCGGGCGACATGCCCTTTACCGTCGCCTGTGTCCCCACCGGCATAAACGCCGGTGTTTCGAAGCTGCCGTGAGGCGTGTGGACCTTGCCATATCTCGCGCCAGTTTGTTTACATTTTTTCAAAAGCTCATATCTAAATTCACTCATACCCACCTCAGATTACATTCGTCAAACTACATTCAAATGATAAGCATCGCGTCGCCAAAGCTGAAAAACCTGTACTCTTCCTTTATTGCCTCCGCATAAGCATATTTTATCCTGCCAATACCGGCAAATGCGCTCACAAGCATGATTAACGTAGATTCCGGAAGGTGAAAGTTGGTCAGAAGGACATCAATGATCTTGAAACGATACCCGGGATAAATAAAAATGCCGGTCCAGCCTGAACCCGGAGAAATCAGACCATTTTGGTCCGAAGCCGTCTCAAGCACCCTGCAGCTTGTCGTCCCAACTGCAATTATCCTGCCGCCCCTGCGCCGAACCCTGTTTATGGTTCCGGCTGTTTTTTCATCCACTATATAAAATTCGGGATGCATCCTGTGATCCTTGATATGTTCCGCTCTTACGGGAAGAAAGGTACCCGGTCCCACATGCAGCGTGACTACGGCAATTTCTACACCTTTGAGCCGGATTGATTCAAGCAGTTGCTCAGTAAAATGCAAGCCGGCAGTCGGCGCGGCAACCGACCCCTTTTGTGTTGAATATACAGTCTGGTAACGTTCCGCATCGGCTACCGTTTTCGTAATATATGGAGGGAAAGGCATTTGACCGATATCATCCAATATCTTTTCGAAATCCCCATCACTTTCAAACCTTATTATCTTGTTAGCGTTTTCGCTCTGACCCGATACAAAACCCTGCAAAGCGCCGTTTCCAAACACGAAACACCTGCCGGGCCTGGCCTTTTTACCCGGTTTGGCCATTGCCTCCCATGTTTTTTCATCAATCTTATTGACAAGGAGCAATTCCATACTGCTGCCGGTATCTTTGCATATTCCCGTGATTCTTGCCGGGATAACGCGTGTATTGTTTAAAACAAGGCAGTCGCCGGCCTTAAGATACTCTGCGATATTGTAGAAGCTTTTATGCTCTAAATGGTCTGCAGCCCTGTCAACCACCATAAGCCTGGATTTATGGCGCTCAGGGGCAGGCTCTTGCGCTATGAGCCTCTTTGGGAGGTTATAATTGAAATCGGAAGTCTTCATAGATATATATTGTATTATATGGGTGAATATTAATCTACATTAATGCTGTATTACAGATGCGCCCGTAAAATAATACGCAAGAATCTTATCATATGTATAACCGGCCTTTGCCATCCCTTTTGCGCCTTCCTGGCTCATGCCCACGGCATGCCCCCAGCCCTTGCCGGTAAACTTGTATGTGTTCGGGACAGCCGGTACGGTTTTCTTCGCGCCATTTGCGCCAAGCAGCGTCATCATCGCACGAGTAGCGCCGTTTGTAAACGATTTCAATTCTGCTATGCCTGCAGCCGTAACAACTTTTTTACCGCCAAGCTGCAGCTTACCGGCGGGAGTGCCGAACTCAACACAGACGTCGGCATCGGTTGAGATTGTATAAAGCTGGCTGTTCAATGAATTCAAGAAAGTCCGGCAGCCTCCTTTAGTGAAAACACGTTGGCCTTTTGTCCCTTTTACAGTCACTTCTATAGCCCTTCCGGCAATAGACTGTTTTGAGATGGCAATACCCGTGATCTCACCAAGGTCACACCCCGATTCTAATATTGCCTGCCTGACGCTTGCGGCACTATATTCGGTCTTCCAGTTGTAATTATATGACATGCCGCTCTCATATTTATCTTCAACGCTTTTAAGATACGGCACTGCGGAACCCCATACATTCGACACATCTTCAGTCATCCCGCCGCTTGAACTGAAGTAAAATACCCAAGCCAGCGTACCGTTATAAGTGACACATTTTCCTCGGGTATCATCCACTGCCTTATTAGTATTCGGAGTTTCGACGTCAAACCCCTTATAAACCTGACATGCACTTGTATTACAGAGATCAAATGCCAATCCGGAATGCTTGCCGATATTGGTCAGGGTATATGTCCTTGCGGCGACCGCCTGGGCTTTTAGCGCTTCTATATGGGAAAACGCCTCGATTTCACAGGGGACAACGCCATAGAGGTATTCTTCTACAGGCAATATATTTATCACAGTAATATCACTGCTGCTGAATCTCCTTAACTGGAAATCCCCCCTGTAACGTTTGCCGTCCAACATCAGGACATTCGGATTACTGCCGGGTCTGGGCCTTGTCTGAAGATATCCCGACGTACTGGCGAATATCATCAATGTTTCGTTTGCCGGCGATATCAGCACTATGTTCGCCGGCGACGGCTGTATAATATTAATCTGTATGCCTGGCATCTTTGGCTGCAGATTTGTTGCAATATCATTCATAGCCGCATTCTGGTCGGTATAGAAGCCAACCCAGACATACCAATTGTCATTAAAAGCAGGATATGCCGCAATTCCCGATTGTTTAAGCAGTCCGGCCTGTTGAAGGGCTGAATCAAGATTAGGATAAGGGCCGCCGACCTGCGCATGAAATGGCCCGTAGACCTGATTGGCCGGAAGCCCGGCAATATTCTGAGTTCCAGTACATTCTATCCATCTTGACCCACTGAATGTGTATAACGTGTCTTTCCTGAAAGAGACCGCATCCTGCGTCAAATGCTCATAAATAACCGAAAATTGGCCATTTGTCAATATACCGGCCTGGATACCCGATCCCCCGCTGACGCTGAAGAACTGCGATGCTTTGGATATCCCGCCTGCAGCATCATTAAAATATATACCTATACGAATTTTATCTGGCATCTGACCGGTGACCGGATGTACGAATAAGAGTGGTAATATAATCAGAATCAGTGTTGTTATGTATTTTTTTGAACTTCCTCTGCTAAAGCTGTTCATTGCATCACCTTGTCTTTAGTATCAAATCCAATTCCTATATTCTTTATTTTTATTCGACATTAAAAGACAATTTCCTTCTTTGAGTCCAGTATCATTTATCGTTGACACCGTAATATACTGGTGTTATTATTAATAAAAATATATAGACGGTGATAGAGGCGCGTTTTTCATAAGTACCCGGCAAATATGGCAGTAGGAGTCCAGTACAGCCGCGGGGAAGGGTAAGACGCCGAAGGGTGCGGTTTCCCTACAGGCCGGATCCTGGGTGCATGACAAAGAGTCCTGCAACTGTCATCATATGCTATGATGAAGCGCTATCAGCCTGATACTTCCGACAAGCCTCCGCGGCTATGCCGGGATTAAAAAGCTGGTATCGATATACCGGTTTTTTTATTTATCAGAAATGTAATACTAATGGAGGAAATGGATATATGAAAGGAATAAGATTAGCGGTCGTCGGAGCCACGGGCATGGTGGGCAGAATGTTCTTGAAAGTCCTTGAAGAAAGGAAGCTCCCGCTCAGTGACATCTTCTTTTTTTCGTCAGGCAGATCCGCGGGCACATCCCTGGCATTCGGCGGCAAAGACCATATAGTAAAGGAATTAAAGGAAGATTCCTTCGACATAGGTATCGATATCGCACTTTTTTCAGCCGGAGCAGGTACCAGCCTGAAATTCTCGCCTGCAGCCGCATCCAGAAACTGCATCGTCATTGACAACAGCAGCGCTTGGAGGATGGATCCGGATGTGCCTCTCGTAGTGCCTGAAGTAAATCCTCAGGATATCGCCCTGTGCAGCAAGAAGAAGATAATAGCCAATCCCAATTGTTCCACAATACAGGCTGTGGTGGCTCTAAAGCCGCTGAACGACCGGTATGGCATCAAAAGAGTGGTTTATTCGACATATCAGGCTGTTTCGGGTGCCGGTAAACAGGGGTATTCCGACCTTGAGGATGGATTGAAAGGAACGCCGCCCAAAAAGTTTCCCCACCCTATAGCTGGCAATTGTCTGCCTCATATAGACGTATTCCTGCCAAACGGATATACGAAAGAAGAAATGAAGATGGTAGATGAAACCCGCAAGATAATGGGGATACCTGAAATGCGCATAACAGCGACGACTGTCAGGGTGCCGGTATTCAATTCGCATAGTGAATCTATCAATGTGGAGCTGGAAAAACAGTTCGACCTTCAGGAATTGAAGCAGGTTCTGGCAAATGCGCCGGGGATTATCGTCCAGGATGATCCGGCAAATAACGTCTATCCCCTTCCCCTTTCCGTTACCGGAAGGGATGAGGTTTTTATCGGAAGGATACGGCGTGACGAAAGTGTGGAAAACGGCGTGAACTTGTGGGTAGTTGCCGACAATCTGAGGAAAGGCGCGGCGACCAACGCTGTCCAGATAGCGCAGGAACTTATCAAAAGGTGGAGTTTGTAAAATATCGGAATTAATTTGATCGGGAGATGATATATATGGCACGTAAACCAGTTTTTACCGGTTCAGGGGTAGCGATAGTAACACCGTTTGCAGGTGATGGCGTTGATTTCCATAAACTTGAAGAGCTTATCGAATTCCAGGTCAGCAACGGCACTGACGCCATAATTATCTGCGGTACTACCGGAGAAGCCTCTACGATGCCGGATGAAGAACACAAGGCTTGCATTAAATTCGCGGTTGATAAAGTCAAAGGACGGCTTCCTGTAATAGCAGGTACGGGAAGCAACGATACACGCCACGCAGTACAGCTTACCAGGTACGCGGAAGACGTCGGAGCCGACGCCATACTCAGCGTAACTCCATACTATAACAAAACCACCCAAAAAGGCCTTGTGGAGCACTTCAGGCTTATCGCTTCGAGTGTGCGTATCCCCGTTATCTTGTATAATGTGCCTTCCCGGACAAATTTAAATATCAATCCTGAAACATTAAAAGCCCTTTCAGAGACGGCAAATATCACAGGCATCAAGGAGTGTAATCTTGCACAGGTCGGAGACATAGTCAATCTGTGCGGAAGCGATTTTACAATCTATTCAGGCAATGATGAACAGGTAGTCCCATTGCTCTCGCTCGGAGGCAAGGGCGTGATATCGGTCATGGCAAATATTATCCCCCGCGACACGCATGACATGGTCATGAAATTCCTGGAGGGCGATATTGAGGCAAGCCGGAAGATTCAGCTGCGGACGTTGAACCTTATAAAGGCTTTATTTATCGAGGTCAGCCCCATACCTGTCAAGGCGGCCATGAACCTTATGGGCATGGGTGCGGGAGAATGCAGGCTTCCTCTCGTGCCTATATCCGAAAAGAACCTTGAATACATTAAAGCCGAATTAAAAAACTACGGATTGATATAGAAACAGATCGATATGGAAAAGGAGCAAAAATGAAATGAACATACTCCTCAGCGGATGCAACGGTAAAATGGGAGGGGTCATAACTCGGATAGTGGGCGGGCGCAGCGATATGTCTGTTATTGCCGGATATGACGCCGATGGGCAGCCAAAATTCGGCTATCCTGTTCTTTCTTCTCTTGATAAATGCACTGTCAAACCTGATGTGATCATTGATTTTTCCAATCCCGACGCCCTTGAGAAAATCATGCTTTTTGCCAAAAAGGCACGTATACCTGCAGTAATTGCAACTACAGGATTGTCTTCGTCTCATATAAGGATGATGACCGATGCATCAGCTGACATACCGGTCTTCTACTCCGCCAATATGTCGCTTGGCATCAATCTTCTTATAGATCTTGCAAAAAAAGCAGCAAAAATGCTCGAAGGAGCTTTTGACATAGAAATTCTTGAAAAACACCACAGTCAGAAGCTCGATGCGCCAAGCGGAACCGCGCTGGCTATTGCCGACGCACTGAACGAAGTATTATCCGAGAAGTGCGAGTACATTTACGACCGGCATTCGCGCAGAAAAAAACGCGGCAGAAATGAAATCGGCATAAACGCCATAAGGGGCGGAACAATAGTTGGTGAGCATTCAGTAATATTCGCCGGCTGCGATGAGGTTATTGAAATTAATCACTCTGCTATGTCAAGGGATATATTTGCATTGGGGGCTTTGAAAGCCGCTTTATTTTTAATGGGTAAAAAGCCGGGATTATATAATATGAGCGACCTGGTGAATGTCAACTGTTAGGAGGCGGGATATTTTGAATTCAGATAAAAATAATAACTCAGCAGTATCGGATATCTCCATAACATATAACGTTACTTTGTTGACCGTCGATAACCTCCCCGGCGATATTAAGTTGATCTCGGAGATATTTAATACAATCGCAGCCCAAGACATCAATATCGATATGATTAGTCAGGCGCCACCTTATAAAGGCTCTATAAGCATTTCATTCTCAATACCTTCGTCCGATATGGTAAAGGCAATATCTGCTTTGAATGGTTTTAAAAATGTTGTGCAAAAACTACAAATCGAGGTGGATACCGACAACACAAAACTTACGGTATACGGCGAGAAAATGAAGAACCTGCCGGGTGTGGCAGCCAAACTGTTTACCGCCATGGCGTCAGAAGGTATTGAGATAAAACTCGTTACTACCTCGGAGGTTGAAATCTCCTATCTTATAGGTGAAAAAGACGTCGACAGGGCTATTGAAGCAGTTAAAAAGGAATTCTCATTGTGACGGCTCTTCAATTCGGTCTATTATATATTTCTTCAGTTTGGGATAGACATAAAAATTGATTATTATTCCTATCGCACTAACAGTAATCAATGCATATAACAGTAAACCGATATATGGATTGAAAAAGAAGCTCAGGATTACCAGTGCCGAGCACAGTATTAAAATCCCAAGGTTCGGCAGGAATTTCGCTATCGAAAACAGCATCGCATTCTTATAAAGCTGAGCCACTGTGTATTTGAAAGTAACCATCATAGGATATATATACATATGCATCATTATGAAAATGACGAATGAAATGATAATAAAAGTGCTTAAGGCCGTCATCAACAAGCTGTCTTTATCAAAATTTAAATAAAAGTTCACTGCGATACCAAAAAGTATTACTATTGTAAAATCAATAATGCAGACTGCAAAACCTTGCTTTAAATTCTTCAGAGAATGCTCTTTAAAATCCCACCATAGGAATGCATGCTCCTCATGGGCATAATTCCGGAGGACATAAGTCATACCGGCCTGAGCGGGACCAAGAGTGATAAAAGGGATGCAAAGCAGAACGCTCATTAAGGAAAACCTCGTGATAAGATCCATCATCGGGTCTTCACTGAATTCCAGGTTAAAAATGTACCCGCTGGCATATATGGCCGCTATCACAGCTGGTATGTTGAAGATATTGAACAGCAGGTTCAAACTGACAAGTTTCCAGAATTTTCGGGTAAATATCTCAAAGAAAACGACAATGCGCGCCTTTGGCGGCGCATCCTCCGGCCGGGGCACCCCGGGACCCGGTTTTGTAAAATCGAACAATCCGAATAATCCAGCCATAGTTGCACTCCTTTAAAGATTGTTTTTATTTTACCACAATGGTGTTGACAATCAAATACCCATGTTAGTATAATTTGTTTGATGCGGTCGTGGCGGAACTGGCAGACGCGTACGTTTGAGGGGCGTATGGTTAAACCGTATGGGTTCAAGTCCCATCGACCGCACCATATATCGAAATTTATTCGGCTGTTACCTTTTGAAATCTCTCATACAAGACGCCTTAAAAAGTCCAGTTTGTTATAGTCCTTTTCCAGCCTTTCGCGCATATACCTTTTAATGATATACCGCAGCTCCGCCAGCACATTTGGCGATGAACCGAGCCTGAACAGATCTTCCATCCTGCTGTTGATTATGTATTTAAGTACATTTGCGGCGTCATCCGTTATACCCGCGGCAAACCTGTCCCCTTCCCGGCATTTCACGCTGTTGCAGATCAATCCGCATTTAATGAAACTGAAGGTCGCGCCGGCAGTTGTTTTGCAGCCGCATATGGCGCAATTATCGAGGCCCGGAGCATAACCCAGCATAGAAAGTGTTTTGAGTTCAAAAATCGATGAGATTAGAAGCGGATCCTTATCCGGCCTGGTGAGCATGTGCAGACAATTCAGGAACAGCCTTAACAGCTCCGGCATAGGTTGATCTTCCTGCACTACATCGTTGACGATTTCAAGAAAATGCGATGCGTATGTGAGCGTTACAACATCATTTCTGAGGTTATAAAAAGGCTCGATGACTTCAGCACTGTTAATGGAAAACCGACCCCGATTTTGAAATAAAACGAATTCACTATAACATAAAAGCTGCGCTGGCGCCGCAAACCTGCTTTTCATCCGTCTCAACCCCCTGACGTAAATACTGATCTTGCCAAGGACGTCTGTAAATATTGTCACATACCTATCAGCTTCGCCGGTTTCAACTTCCTTGACCACAATACCTTTTGTCCGCACAAACCCCATCTGAATCAACCGCCGTACAATAAACTGCTTTTATTATCGCTGCCTTCAATGTCATTCTCAATATTACCCATGTTGAATTCCTTGTAAGCAATATATGACTCAACCTTGCCCGTATCCTCAAAAATCTTCCAGAATAAATCTTTCAGCAAATCCACTTCCCCCTCAGATTCCGATTTGTTATATATTATAGCTTACGTAGAAAAAACAGGAGTATACGATATTCTGCGAATTATCATCCATTGCCTTGATCGAGATCAGCGGCAAGTTCATCAAATCCGATCCCGGAAAGCGCTTCGATCATCAATCGGTTCATCACGTCGTAAGATTGATCGTCGTCATGGTTGTAGCCTAGAAGATGGAGTGTGCTGTGGATGCTGATCATAGCCATTTCTTCGTCGAGTGTGATACCTATTTCGACAGATTTGCGCATAGCGGATTCTATTGAAATGATCATGTCCCCAAGCATTAAAAAACTGTTTTCGGGGTCGATATCGCCAAGTGTTTCAGAAGCGATACCGCCGCTGACGCTGGCAATCGGAAAAGACAGGACATCTGTTGCTGAGTCTAAATTCCTGTATTGCAGATTTAATTTCCTGATCTCCTCATCACAAAGGATTATTACATCGATATGGCATGGCAAATTGAATTTCACCGTTTCAATTGCTGCGCCGACTGATTTGGTGATCAATTGCTTTATTTTGTCGCTTACAGGATATTTGTCCTGCTGGTTATCAATCGTTATGCTCATGTTTTTCATATGCCTTGATTATTTTCTGCACTAATTCGTGTCTTATTACATCTCTTTCCGTTAAGAACACAAATTCAATCCCTTTTATCCCTTTTAGTATATTGATAACTTCTTTCAAGCCGGATTTCTTTTCCCCCGGAAGGTCAATCTGTGTAATATCACCGGTCACAACAGCTTTTGATCCGAAACCTATCCTTGTCAGAAACATCTTCATCTGTTCGGGTGTGGTATTCTGCGCCTCGTCCAGAATGATGAACGAGTCATCGAGGGTCCTGCCGCGCATATACGCAAGCGGGGCTATCTCTATGATGCCTTTTTCAAGATACCTTTGATACACCTCTATTCCGAGCATTTCGTACAATGCGTCATAAAGAGGCCTTAAATACGGGTCGACCTTATTCTGCAAATCTCCCGGAAGAAAACCGAGTTTTTCACCGGCTTCAACCGCCGGGCGTGTCAGGACGATCCTGTCCACTTCCTTGTTTTTGTATGCGGTAATTGCCATTGTTACGGCAAGAAATGTCTTGCCGGTACCGGCGGGGCCTATCCCCAAAACGATAGGATTGTTCCTGATGGCATCGACATATTGCTTTTGGCCGATGGTCTTGCATTTCACCTTCCGGCCTTTTGCAGTCGTGCAAATAAAATCCCCCTGCAGGTTTCCGATTTCATCCTCCTGGTTTTCATCGGCAAGCCTGATAATGTAGTTTACGGTATGTCTTGTGATAGGTTCGCCGGACGCCGCGATATCGATCAGACGCTCCAGTACGGCGCCTGCTTTCTCTACTCTTTCAGGCTGGCCGGTTATCTTTATCCCTTCTTCACGGCATGTCAAACTGATCTTGAACGCATCTTCAATAAGACGAAGGTTTTCGTCGAAATTCCCAAAAATACTTGCAATATAATCAACCGAGCCATAATCTATCTTCTTCTCTAGTATTTCTTCCAATCAGTTTCCTCCGATTTCCCTGGTCACTCCTATGTCCTCGATACACTCACATACTGCGCGAATAGCTTCTATGACCCCGTCTCCGGAATCATCGATGCAATATATATCTTTTTTTACTATCGAAGCACTGTCAGGCACTTTTTCATCAAAAGCGGCCGTTGCCTCCGCGACGGCAATATCTTGCGCCTCATCAAAAGTCAGTTCCCTTACGCTATTTTGCATTTCATACACGTTCATCTTTATCTTTTCAAAAGGCAAGACTATATTTTCACCTAATGCAAGATAATCATGCTTTTCATCAATCTCATATTCATCATATTCGACTTTGCCTCCAAAAACAAGAGCATCAAAACCAAATAATCTGATTTTGACGATGCTTTTTTGCCTGCCCGTCTTAATTCTCTCAACATACCTGTATCTTAAAGGAATGATCTCCTCATACCATGTCCTGGCCCTAACTTCCCCCATTGCATGCACCAGCCTGGTTTCCGTGCCGCTGCCGACCTGTTCGAGGACTCCGGATATAAGCACCTGCCCTTCCTTAACCGTATCGCCTTCAGCTACAGCGGCTTTGCCTATCTTTATAACCATGGATTCCACCATACCGTCTTTGCCGGCCAGAACATTGCAGGGCGTACCGATTGGAACCAATTCCGGAGGCCTTGTGCTCTCCTTCAACCATACTTTGAATTTGGTACCCACAACGGCTATTGAAATCCATGAAAGATCCTTCATCTCAAGCATCATGATGTTGGCTATCCGATCGGTATCCACTCCGTATTTGAATATTCCAGGCTTTATACCGTGTCGATACAATTGGCTTTTTATATTATCGGGATCCAATTGCTCGCACCCGATCACCTCAATTGACCAAATGAATGAAGCAAGCAGGTTTATCAATAAGAAGAATATCAGAAGGCCCGCGGCGTAAGCCTTCCTCCTGGTAAGCCTCTTTAGAATGAACGGCATTCCTCTCTTGCGGATGGTGGTGACCTTCGTCATCGATTTCCTGGCTGCAGGTCTTATCATCTTGAAACCTTTGATGCTTGTTTTCAGTATCAGACTTCCATCTTTTGAATGCTTGATATCCCAGAGGAATATCTGCCGGATTGAGCAGATATTGATAAACCTCTCGATAAAAAGCCCTTTTACGAGGATTACCACATATCCCTTCAAATAATTCCACAAACTGAGGAGCAGCAATCTAATACCCCACCTTAACGGATGTCAAAATCAATTTCCGTGAAATTGCCTCTGACAAGCATATTTTCAGATGTAACTTCAATTACCTCAAGACCCGATCCTTTTATTCCGATTATTCCGTTGCCGGTGTTTATACGGACGTTGTTCTCATCGTAGTCCACCATACCCTTATGGTTTTCAACAAACATGCTGACATTGCCAATAACCACCATCTTGGGCATGTTCAGCACGATTTCCTTTGGCAATTCAAACGTATCCGCCAGAAATCCCCTTACCTTTTCCTTCCTGTTTTCTTTACGAGAGCTCATAATTCATCCAATTTCCCAAATGTATAACCTTTTTGCGCAATATCCTTGACTATGCTGTCCAGGGCGTCAAGATTGTCTTTTGATACGGCGTGCAGGAGTATTATCGAACCGTTATGGAGATTTTTAATCACCTTTTCATATGCGTACTCTGCCCCTCTAATCTTATCCCTGAACCAGTCGTCATAGGCAAAACTCCAGAAAACATTGCGGTAACCAAGTTCATTTGTTATCTTCAGGCATCTTTCGCTATATTCGCCTTTGGGCGGCCTCAGAAAAACCATATGTGAGCCGAATTTCTCAAAAAACAGTTTATCAAGTCCCGTTACTTCGGCTTTGATACCTTCGGCGTCAAGAGCCGGGAGGCATTTGTGATTAACGGTATGGTTGCCGACGATATGGCCCTCGTCTAACATCCTTTTTACCAGGTCTCCTTCTTTTTTCAGATAATGTCCTGTGATAAAGAACGCCGCTTTAATGTCATTTGCCTTGAGCACATCAAGGATTCCGGCTGTATATCCTGCCTCATACCCCTCGTCAAAAGTCAGATATACGGTTTTCTTTGCAGAATCACCAAGAAAGAAACTCCTATATTTTTCCAAAAGCTCGCGTGTACCGGGATCGGCTTCAGGTACCTGATTGTCAGGTTTTCTGCGGATCCCCCATCTGAGCAATCTTTCGAATGAATCGGTCTGTGAACCGGATGCTATCGGAACTGAGACTTCAAGGGCATCATCCAGATCGACACAGGCAATTTCTTCGTCATAATAAACATCCGAGATGGTATTGGCGCCATCTGAACACGAAACCCCAAAACAAAGGAATAAAGCTGTAATCAAGCATAATAGCAAGTATAAAGGATTAAAATATGCTTTCAAATTATTCACAGCATATTCTCCTTAAGAAAAATCTACTATTTATTTATATTAGGCTTACGATATTAAAATGCAGAACAGGGTTACTTTACGGGATTCAGATAATCGATCTTGATGACTGTCCCGTCGTCCCTCACTTTTGGGATCTGAATATTATCTGATTGCTTTATACTCACCTTCAGATTCAGTTCTTCGAGCTTTTCAATAATGCCGTTGATAATCTTCAAAGAATGCTGTATCCTCTCGGGATCGCCTATGGCTTCAATGACAAACGGGGCTATCATCTGCCTTCCGTTTATCATGATGTATGGCGGGGCTGACCTGATTTCACTCATAGCGACAATACGCTCTTTATTTACGGAAATGGCCTGTACGTCGGAAGCCCTGAGTTCATTCAGTACTCCAAGGATATCCATATCCAAGACGTCGAACTCTTCACCGTTGTCAATCGTAATGATAACGCCTTTTCCCTTTACATCGATAAGTCCGCCGAATATCCTTGCCGTCTCCAGCTCATTTAGAAGGTTTTGAGTTGCCTGGCTATCGCCCGCTTTTGCATTCTCGTACTGCGATACCTCTTTCTGAAGCTCTTCATTCCGTTTCCTGAGATCGTTATTCTGGTTTTGTAAGACGATAAGATCATCTATAAGCTCTTCAGCTCTCTTATTTTGAAAGGCTGAAACCCCCTGATTGTAATTTATGCTTTTGTACTGCCAGGCGATCATTGTGCCGAGTACAATACATATTAGCGTAATTGCTATATTCCTACCTAACCTCACTTTGCGCAACCTCCAATCCGGAAACACGGCTTAACGGGTCATCAAATGCGGGTATAACGATAGATGCCGACTTTTTTACGTCTATCCTGATATTATCGTATTTCATTAAAGCAATCCTGTCGCTCGATTCCATACTTTCAACCAAACTGGCAGGATCACCTATGGCTTTTACTATATAAGGAACAGAATATCTGCTACCGTTGATTCTTATCGTCGGTCCCGCACAGACAAGTTCACTCATTGGTGTTATACGCTCATCATTTATGGATATCGCCTGAGCGCCGGCTTTTTTAAGATCATTTAATATGATCCTCATATCGGTATCATGGATGATCAGAAGGTTAGGGTCTGCATTTGTCCTTGCAGGCGCATCGTTTAGAGTAACTATGACTCCGGAACCTTCGACCTTTGTCAAACAAGCTTTTAGCCTCGCTGTTTCCCGATCACCGAGCATATGCGAATTAATGCTGTTTTCCAGGAAATATTCTATCAACTGCTCTTTTTTTGCCAATAGCTCCGATATCGAATTCTTCAACTCATTCTGCTTGTTTAACTCCGCTTCTATCTGCTTCATCAGCCTTATGGCATCCATTGCGTTCTTGCCCGATTGGCTGCCTCTGATAAAAGTGCTTCTGAATTGGAGCGACAGAACCATACCGAAAATCAGGAGCGCCATTGCGAAAATTATGCTGTATCGTTTCAGAACCATAAAGGTATTATAGCATATATTACAGGTCTTGTTTTATGATATTTTTGACTTTTTCAGCATAAATACTCGAGAGTTCTTCTGCAAATTCCTCGGAGTATCCTTCGCTTATTATCCTGAAGACAGGTTCCTGAGCATCAGGGAGAAGGAGCACCCAGCCATTCGGTTTATGGATCTTGACTCCTTCAAGAGTTTCGATCTTATCATTGGAGTGCTGCTGTATGATTTGCCTTATTACCCTGCCTTTTGATTTCCAGGGACATTGCACATTAATCCTGTTCATGTGAAATTCGGGGATCATGTCTGACAGATCGGATAGTCTCAGGTCTTTCTCGGCCATAAATTCAAGTATCTTCACCAGCCCGGCCAATGCGTCGAAATTTAATACGAATTGGGTATCGAGTTCTTTTTGGACAGCATTATCAATAATCCTCTTCATTAGTTCATGTGATGTGCTCTTAGACCTGATTATCCTGCAATTGCTGCCCTCGGCCAGTTTTTCGATGACATGGCTTGCCGACAACGGGATAACGACCGTACCGCCTTGAAAGGTCTTGAACAGGATTATGGAAACCAATATGGTAAACATATCCTCGGTAATGACCCTGCCTTTATTATCGACCAACATCATACGCTCGGTAAAATCTTCAAGCGATACGCCTAAATCATATTTGGAAATTCTTGCCCGGGCATTGAACGTCCTCAATTCCATCAGTTCGACGCTGCACCCCACCGAAGTCAGCAATTCCTTTATCAACCTCGACCCGATGCCATGCTGTGTATTCAATGCGATTCTGAACGGCAGCGATTTGATTTTAAGCGAATTGATTATATTTCTTAGGTAATAATCAGAGAAGCCATATGAAATGATGGGTTTTTTGATTTTGGAAGGATTGCACCTTAAAAAATCCTCCCTTGCAAAGCAATTTTCGATTTTTCTTTCGGTTGCGCTGTCGACATTGCACCCGCTGCTGTCAAGAAAATCAGAAAATACCTTGGAGGGATGGTCTGCGGAAGTGCTTACATGCAATCCGCCTTTAAATCCATAGAACCTTATTGCCGCCCTTGTCACCGGCAGCGTAAGGTTGCCAAGGTCAAAAACCTCAATTCCGCTTGAGAGCATGCCGGATATGAAAGACAGCTTCATCATTTCCGCAGCCGTCGAATCGTCATAACTTATGCCGGCGGAGGCCTTGCCGCCGAGCACTGCGCCATATGCCGCGCCAAGCCTCGAGGCATGCTCGGGCGTAAGGTCGGTATTGATTTCCCCGGTCACGCCTCTGTTGCCGAATATTTTGCGACTCAACCCCGCACCCCAGATCAGGTTTGAATTGACTTCAGAACCGGTGTCGATGATCTTGTCGGGCCATACCTTTATACCAGGTCGTACTATGGAGTGTTCGCGTATGACGGTATTATCGCCTATTACCGAATATTCCGACATGGCGCAGCCATCTTTAATAAAGACCCTGTTGCAGATGACGCTGCCGCTGACCTCCACATTGCCGCCGATCGCGCAATTGTCCCATATGACTGCTTTGTGTATGATGCAACCGCTGCCTGTCACATTATTATCGCCTATTACTGTATATTTTCCTATAACCGTATCTTTGCCGATCTTGTTGTTTTTTCCGATGACCACAGGGGATTCGATCCTTACACTGTCATCTATCTCACAGCCTTCGCCCACCCAGACATTCCGCCTGATCATCCTGTAAGACAGGTCGGCCTTGACAAGTCCGTCAAGCAGGTCCATATGCGCCTGACGGTACGCCGAAAGGTCTCCGATATCACACCAATATCCGTTTGTGACAAATCCGGAAATCGGTTTCTTTTCTTTCAGAAGCAGCGGGAACAGGTCTTTGCTGAAGTCGAAGGTCTGGTCTTTCTTAACATATTCCATTGTCTCGGGAGACAAGACATATATACCGGTATTGGCCGTATCGCTGAATACCTCTCCCCATCCGGGCTTTTCCAGGAACCTTGTGATGAATCCGTTCTTGTCTGTAACGACTATACCGTACTCCAAAGGCATGTCGACCTTCTTAAGCGCAAGGGTCGCCGCTGAACCCGAGCGGACATGGTGTTCGATAACTTCCGTCAGATTGATGTCGGTCAATGCATCACCGCTTATCACCACAAAAACATCATCGATGAATCCTGCCGCCTTTTTTACGCCTCCGGCAGTACCCAACGGCGCTTTTTCGATGAAATATTCCAGATTAACGCCTAATTCGGAACCATCGCCAAAATGATCTGTGATCTTTTCAGGCAGATATTGAAGAGTGACGGCGATATCAATAATGCCATTCTTCTTCAGCAAATCGATGATATATTCCATAACAGGCCTGTTGGCAACCGGCACCATAGGCTTCGGCCTGAAACATGTCACAGGCCTCAATCTGGTTCCTTCGCCGCCCGCCATTATGACTGCTTTAATCATTTTATCGGGCCTCCATATTGGTGACGTTCATATTATTCGCACGCAGGCGGCTTTAAATTCGGTATTTTTTGAAATGGCTGTGAGAATAATATTTTATTGAACACAAATACCACAAATATCAGGTGAATATACAAGGAGGGTATATCATGTTAAAAACAACTGGGCTTACCGGTAATAATGATTATTCATCAAACGGAGTCAGCATTTCTCCGTCCACTCCGGAGCCGGGCGAAAAGGCGAAACTGGTTTACAATGGATTGCTTGCAAAAAGCGGAGCACGCAGTATATATGCACATGTCGGTTTCGGTAACAGCTGGTTGAATACCGGCGATTATCAGATGACAAAGACAGGCAATACCTTTGAAACGATGATATCGGTTTCAAAAGCCGATACCATGCACGTCTGCTTTAAAGACGGCGCCGACAACTGGGACAACAACTCAGGCAAGAATTACGTTTTCAATATCCAGTAACCAAACCTATACGGAAATGCAAGAGAGAGGTGTTGTCCCACAAGGGATAGCGCCTCTCTTTATGTATGTACTCTTTTATTAAAAATCACACTTTATTGTACAAAATTTGGAATAAGGGACAGAATTTTGACTTGAAACCGTGTTTATTTGATAATTTGGTTTACATAATTCAGAAAAACATCATTTATTTGTCCCTTTCTCAAAATTTTGTACAATATTTTGGCATTACCTTTAATGATACAATAAATGGTAATTTGTTTGCGCAAAAAAATATATTGTCTGCCACTTATAAAAATACCAAGCATCTTAGACGCTTGGTATTTTTATTTGGTGCCGAAGGCGGGAATTGAACCCGCATGGTATCGCTACCGCCGGATTTTGAGTCCGGTGCGTCTGCCAGTTCCACCACTTCGGCATATATATAAGCTTTGCGTATCTGACCGCCAAAATTATAGCACATAAGGCGCATGAATACAATGTCTTGTAGCACGTGTAAGTATATGTGTTTGTCAGTTAACAGTATATCAGTTCGTACCAGTCGCCTGTTCCGGCGTCTTAACGCCGCCCGAGGCATAGTTGCAGCTCTCATTGCTGCACTTTATGATAGGTTTGCGTCCTTTGAACTTCCTCACGAGGAAACTGCCGCATGTGGGACAGTCCTTACCAGCAGGCTTATCCCAGGAAATGAAACCGCATTTGGGGTTGTCTTCGCACACCAGGTATTTCATTTTATTCTTTGCTTTTTTATACACGACCTTTTTACCGCATTTGGGGCAAACAACGCCGGCGTCCTCAAGCAAAGGTCTGGCGTTCCTGCATTCGGGAAATCCGGGGCAGGCAAGGAATTTGCCGAACCTTCCGATTTTGATGACCATTTTCCTGCCGCATTTATCGCAGGGTATATCGGTTTCTTCTTCAGGCAGCTTGATCTTTCCGATCTGCTTCTCGGCTTCACCGATGTCTTTTGAAAAATCCGCATAAAATTCCCTTACAATATCCGCCCACTGCTTGCTGCCTTCTTCTATGAGGTCCAGCTGCTTTTCCATTTCAGCCGTGAATTGCACGTCAACAATATCAGTAAAATGTTTGGACATAATCTCATTTACCACCTTGCCTAACTCGGTAGGACAAAGGAATTTCTTGTCCTTCTCGACATATCCCCGGTCAAGGATGGTCGCAATGGTAGGCGCATAAGTACTCGGTCTTCCTATGCCCTTTTCTTCAAGCGCTCTGACAAGCGTTGCCTCGGTAAACCTCAAAGGCGGCTGCGTAAAAAACTGCTTTGGTTCCATCTTCTTGAGGACAAGTACTTCGCCTTCGTCAAGTGATGGTATGTCAGACAACTCTTCGCCGTTTTCCTCCTCACGTTCTTCCCGTACTTCCTTGTAAAGTGCCATAAAGCCGGGGAATTTGACAGTGGAACCGTTAGCCTTGAATACATGGCCGGATACGCCGATATCGACCGTTACGGTATCATATACCGCATTTGCCATCTGGCTTGCCAAAAATCTCTCATAAATCAATCTGTAGAGCTTGTACTGGTCGTTATTCAGCGAATCCTTTATCTGATCCGGCTCCAGACTCATGTGCGTCGGACGTATGGCCTCGTGCGCATCCTGAGATGAAGACCTGTTCTTGTATATCCTCGCCGATTCCGGCAGATAATTTTTACCGAATCTCTCCGGGATGATATTCCTTGCTTCCTGCAAAGCATCTGCCGATATGCGCATGGAATCGGTTCTGATATATGTGACAAGTCCTACAAGACCCGATCCTTTGACGGCAAGACCTTCATATAGCTGCTGGGCTACCATCATCGTCTTTTTTGCCGTAAAACCCAGTCTTCTCGAAGCTTCCTGCTGCATCGTGCTCGTAGTTAAAGGCGGCGGAGGCGATTTTTTCTTCTCGGCTTTTTTTACTTTCATTACTTTGTAAGTGCCATTTTCAATCAAGGCAAGAACTGAATCGACAGATGCCCTGTCATTCAAATCTCCCTTTTCATTTCCTACGCCATAGTATTTAGCTTCAAACACCTGACTCTGGCCATTCTTTTTCAAACTGGCAATGATCTTCCAATACTCCTGAGACACAAATTTAAGTATCTCTTCTTCTTTATCACATATTAGCTTTGTTGCAACGGATTGAACCCTTCCCGCGCTTAATCCCTTTCTAATGCTTTTCCAAAGCAGAGGGCTTATCCTGTATCCGACGATCCTGTCAAGTACGCGCCTTGCCTGCTGTGCATCGACAAGATTCATGTCGATCTTCCTTGGAGATTTTATTGAACTCCTGACTGCATTTTTTGTTATTTCGTTAAATGAAATCCTGCACTGTTCATTGTCACTGATATTGAAGATATTGGCAAGATGCCATGAGATAGCCTCGCCTTCGCGATCCGGGTCGGTCGCAAGCAATATGGAGTCGGCAGTGGCCGCTTCCTTTTTGAGTTTGGATATGATATCGCCTTTGCCCCTGATATTGATGTATTTAGGAAGGAAGTCCTTTTCCACTTCGATTCCCATAGTGCTTTTGGGCAAATCCCGCACATGTCCCATGGAAGCTTCAATCTTATAGCCACGGCCGAGGTACTGGCCGATCGTCTTAGCCTTGGCAGGTGATTCTACTATCACGAGAGTCTTCTGCATTTATCCTCTCCAAATTAAAAAATAAAACCGCAAACATTATACTCAATGCAACTATTAAACGTCAACTGATTTTAAGCCGGTAAAAAGAGCCAGGCAGATACTCGACAATGCCTTTGAGTTCCATAAGCACAAGGATGGAGCTGGTACCTGATATACCGAAACCGCACTCCGAAGCTATTGCATCCATATTCTGCTCTCCATTTTCCAGGTATCTGATTATCTTTATTTCATCTTCATTGAGGTCTATCCCTGATGCGCTTAATAATTGTTCGATATCGATTTTTCTTCGCACCGATCGCGGCCTTTTTATTTTGAACACATCAAGCACATCGTCAGCGCAGGTCACAAGTCTCGCGCCATCCTTCAGCAACTGGTTGGCGCCGATGCTCAAGGGGCTTGTGATGTTGCCTGGCATGGCGAAGACATCCTTCCCCTGATCGAGCGCATAATCGGCGGTGATCAGCGCACCGCTCTGCTTTCCGGCCTCTATAACTATTATTCCATCCGATAGACCGCTGATTATCCTATTGCGCGCAGGGAAATTATACCTAAGAGGCGGAGTGCCCGGTGGGTATTCTGTGATTACAGCGCCTGATTGGGTCATCCTGCTAATCATTTCTGTATTTTCCCGAGGGTATGTTATGTCAATACCGCAGCCCAATACGGCCACGGTTTTACCTCCGGCCTTCAGTGTCCCCGCATGGGCGCATGTATCGATCCCCCTCGCCAAGCCGCTCACTATTTCCACTCCGCACTTCGCGAGCTGATACGAAAGTGAATAACAGCACTGTATGCCGTAAGCCGAAGGTTTCCTTGAGCCGACGACCCCTATTGACACCCTGCAAACCGGAAGGCTGCCCTTCATGTACAGCACGACCGGAGGCTGGTTTATAAACCTGAGCTTTGAAGGATATCCATTGTCGTTAATACCTATTATCTTTATATTGTTCGCATATACCCACTTGAGTTTATTTTCTATAGCGTCTCTGGCCTTACTCTTTGAGATAAGGTTAATGTCCTTATCCGTCAGCTTTTGCAGCCCATATAATTTAGAAGTTCCGGCCCCCCAGAGTTCTTCAGGACCGCCGAAATGATCCAGCAGCTCCGCAAGCTTGCCGGCCCCTAAGGGATACAGGCAACTCAACCAGATACGGTAAAAACCCGGATCATCCATACTATACGGCGCCCTCCCGGTGTCTTCTATCAAGTCCCCTGTATCTGATAGCCTCCGCAATATGATTGATTGCAATATCGGGGCTTTCTTCCATATCTGCAATGGTACGTGCGACCTTCAATATCTTGTTATATGCCCTTGCGCTTAAATTCAGCCTTTGGAAGGCCTCCTTAAGCATTGAGGAACACTTATCATTTAATTTGCAGTAATGGTTCATCAATGGTGCAGGCAACTGTGAATTGAAGCCGAAGCCATACCCCTTATATCTGTTCATCTGTATTTCCCTTGTTTTTTTCACCCTCCCTCTTATCACAGAAGACGACTCAGTCCTGCTCTTGTTAACAAGTTCATCGTATCCGACCTGCGACATCTCTATATGGATATCGATCCTGTCGAGCAGAGGACCTGAAATCATTCCCATATACTTATGCATCTGCTTTGCGGTGCAGGTGCATTTCCTGCTTTCCCCCTCAAGCAGATTTCCGCATTTGCAGGGATTGGCAGCACAAATAAGTGATATTCTTGTAGGGAAAGTAACCGAAACATTCAGACGTGATATTGTAATAGAGCCGTCTTCCATAGGTTGCCGCAATGTCTCCAGAACCTTTCCCCTGAATTCAGGCAACTCGTCCAGAAACAAGATACCATTATGCGCCAGGCTGATTTCTCCCGGTGAGGGATATGCTCCGCCGCCTATCAGGCCTGTACAGGTTATGGTATGATGAGGTGAACGGAAAGGCCTTCCGGTCAGCATGGGAATCCCTGTTGGAAGCAGTCCTGCAGCGCTGTATATTTTCGTTACTTCCAATGCTTCAGCAAATGTCAAAGGAGGAAGTATGGTCGGAATCCTTTTTGCGATCATCGTTTTACCTGTTCCAGGCGGACCGACCATGATGCAGTTGTGCGCACCTGAAGCAGCCACCTCTAATGCCCTTACGGCATTACCCTGCCCTTTGATTTCCGAAAAATCGACTTCATGTATACGTTCATCGTCAAATATGCTGCTGATATCCACTTTATGAGCTTCTATCGGGTTTTCTCCGTTGAGATGTTTTATCAATCCAGTAATGTCTTTTACAGGGAAAATACGTACATTCTCCATTATGGCAGCTTCATCGGCATTACCTGCCGAAACGGCAACACTACTATATTTCGCATCCATCGATCCGGCGATCATCGGCAAAACTCCATAAACAGGCTTAACGCCTCCATCAAGCGACAGCTCCCCGATAAAGATGTATCCGTCAACAAGCCGCTGGCTGATCTGTCCGGAGGCGGCAAGTATTCCAATAGCAATCGGCAGATCATATGCAGATCCTTCCTTTCTCATATTCGCCGGCGCAAGGTTGACAGTAATGCGCCTGACAGGGAATTCAAACCCGCTATGCCTGATTGCCGAACGCACCCTCTCCTTGGACTCTCTAACGGTTGCATCGCCAAGACCTACTATATCGAAAGAAGGAAGCCCGTTGCTGATATCGGTCTCGACCTCCACAATATATCCGTTAATGCCTGACAAACCACAACTTGCTATTTTTGAAAGCATTTCATCCCCTGCCTGACCGTTCTAATCATATAATACCATAAATGCCATAATATGTATATAATTTAGCATAAAAAAGCCTTCGGTTTTTTGAGTTTTTACCGAAGGCTTAAAAGAGGCTTTTACGCATCCAAACCCACAAATGAGACAAGGTACTTTTCTCCGACCCTGACAACCTCGAAATTCTCCTGGAAATCCGCATCATCAGATTCTGCAGAATCATTCAACCTTACAAATACGTAATAGATGTCATTATCTTTTGCGACATTCGTGATCTGGGTGAAAACGACTTCTCCGCCTTTGCCCATAAATATGCTTTGTTTCATCCGGTCTATCTGCTTTTTGAATTCATCGGTACTCATTTCTTTCAATGCATTCAAGTCTTTTCTATACTGGGCTTTTATAAAATCTACGACCAGCTCCTGCACAGCCTTGCCTTCTTCTTCTGAAACACCCTCGCTGGTTGTGATCTCGTTGACTTCAATATCCTTAATTTTCTTTATCTCCATCTTCAATTGCTCATTCTCAATTTTTACAGCCTCTATCTCCTGCCTTATCTCGCTGTTTTCTTCCATCACCTGCGATAGCTCCTTAACCAGAGGTACCTCAGGTATATACCTGCATGCAAGCGAAGGAAATGCAAGGATAAATCCTGAGAACAGGAACATCACAAAGAAGACGCAAGCAGCTATGCCGGGTAAAAAACGTGTAAATGAACGCCTTTCAGGTTTGTTTAATCTATTTACAATACTTTTTTTATTCATGTCCATATTCATACCAACATTCTCCCTTGATCTTAGAACATTTTTCATATTCCGGATTTTTTCCACTAGAGCCTTTGTTTTTTCGAATTCCAATCTGCATTCTTCACATACTTCAAGATGGTCTTCTATGACAGCCCGCTGAGCCGGTCTGGTTTTATTCATAATATATTCTTCCATTAACTTAAGAAACTCACGGCAGTTCATCCTGACACCTCCATATCATCATTATCTTTGTTGAGCAGCCTTCTCAATTCCTTGAGGCCATAACTGATCCTTGACTTCACCGTACCCTCCGGGCAACCCGCGATAGAAGCGATATCTTTTATTGAAAGATCCTGAAAATATCTTAATACCAAAATGGATCTGGTCTCTCTCTTTAAACGTGACATAGCATTCAACAGGTCCATCGATTCTTCGTTTTGGCGGTTATTCCCGGGATCACTCCCATTGATAGTTCCCTGATCCATCTCTTCCATGACTATTACTTTTTTGCTATATCTAAAATAGTCATTACACCGATTTATCAGGATCCTGTTGATCCATGCCCTGAATTTTGCAGGGTCTTTTAATCTGTTCAAAGAAGTATAAGCCTTCAGGAACGTATCCTGGCAGATATCCATCGCGTCCCAGCCAGACCTGACTATTGCAAGGGCCGTATAATACAATTCGTCATGATATTTTTCAAGAAGCATTTCAAAGGCTTTTCCGCCCATCAGTTTCGCTTCTTCTATAAGCGCAATTTCCTGCAAATCCATCTGGTATGTGCTTCACCACTCTCTTTTCACATATTCACGCTATATAGACGCTACAGCCGACAAATCGGTTCAAAA
>CAYWGM010000026.1:0-7326 GCA_964457875.1 uncultured Eubacteriales bacterium
TGACTCTTAATCAGCGGGCCCCGGGTTCGAGTCCCTGATGGCGCACCACAGACTGTCCAAAAACCCGCTTTAACGGCGGGTTTTTTTCTCATCAAGAATTATTGCAGCTAAGTGTGTAAATCTTATACCGCATTAGCTCCTTATGGTTTCGCCGCATGATTGATCGGCTGATTCTATGTACAGATATGTTAGATTCGGAGGTATCTGGTTGATGGCATAGCTGATGAAATTAACATCCGGCCATGGTCCGATGCGTTCCTTATCGGCTATTGCATTAGTATTCAGTATCAGATAGGATTTAAAGGCCTTCCATATTTTATTTGATTCACCCCATTTTATCGCATCGCTGAATCGATGTTCGAAGACTTTGGCAGATAGAAGCGATTCATCTACAGCATAACCTTCCCTGCGGTATAGCTCCAGCGCCTCGAGTGCATACTCTCTTAAAGCTCCGGCTGATATGCTTGTCACACCCTGCTTCCATGACCGGTATACGGCCAGACTCACAAATGATGTCATCGTACCGGTATGCAACCTCATAACAAGATCGTTTATCAATAGCTTGAGTTCTTTATTGCCGATATGGGAATCAATGCCGCATGAATCCCCGAAACGCATTAAGACCGGGTGTCTGCCTTTTTTCATGTAATCATATGTAATATTTACAGGGATTAGTTTAACTGCGTTGCATTTTTCTATTATCCTGCTTATCCCGGCCTTGAATGTCTTGAAATAACCATCTTTCGATAATTCCCCCTCAACCGAGAAATACAGCATATGGTTGCTTTTAATCATCCTTGCAAATTCATCGAGGGATTCTTTGATGACAGAGATATTGCCCATCCTTATCTTATCCCTGAATTCCACGGATATATCCGAATAGAAGGCGGCGCTCTCCAAATCCTTCCATAGACGATATTTAAAGCAATCCCGAATAGTCAGATCCATTCCTCTTGATTTATAGCGGCAAAATGACCTGTATATCAACGGAAATCTTGATTCCCAGCCTTCCGCGAACAGTTCTTCAACTGTTACGTTACCCAATGCCCGAATGGCGTCATTGAACAAATTTCGAAGATTGCGGAATCCTATCTGCCTGATGGGTTTTGCATTAAAATACCTCAGGATAGATCCGATATTCATATGAAAAAGCAGATATCTTACGGGAGTGAACAGTTTTCTGAATCTCGTCGAGAAATAACCGCTCACGAACAAATCGTCTCTGCCGGCCCAACTCAATCTGTCGATATATTTCCATTTCCTCCAGCAAAAATAGTATGTAGGCGCCAGAAGTACGATGTCCCAATTCCTCTGGTGATTGTTCGTATTGATTACTTCCGGGCCTTCAGGCGGATCACCCAGTCCGGATACGCATACCTTGAACCTGATTCTGCCGTTGATCCAGAGCACTAAACCGACAGCATAAAGAAAAATATTATGAAGACACTTCCGGATCATGCTCATCTGGAATCCACCTCATAATCAAGATTGAACTCGAGTATACCATCTTTTATTTGCGTTTTCGTCCCCAGTTCATTACATAGCTTCTGTTCCCTTGTGAGGTTGTTCATGGCGGCTTCTCCTGTCTGCGGCACAACCTGTATCTTTTGAAGCGTCATGATCGGAAATGCAGTAAGCGAAACCATCCTGTCCCTGTCAAAGTCTGCGTTCACTATATAGGATTCCTGGTTCTCGGGATCGTTCATATCAAAAATGAAATTTCCAAGACTATAAATTACCAACTTGCCTTTATAAACCTCCATCCCCTGGCATTGATGGGGATGATGGCCTAATACAAGATCGACCCCCGAATCTATGAGCTTATGCGCAAACTCAATCTGTTTGTCGGTAATCTCAAAGCTCTCCTCTATGCCCCAATGAAGTGAGACCGCAAGGATATCAACCTGCGGCGACGCTTCCGCGGCACGAGAGGCAACGATCTTATAATCCAGCGGAGCAACACCGGACTTGGCGCCGTCAGCGGCATGGCGCAAAGGCGGATTTCCCGCAAATACATATTCCGCCATTTCAGTGAATGAAAGAAACCCAATTTTCAGACCGTTCTTTTCTATCACTTGTAATTTGCTTGCCTCTTCGATGTTACTGCCTGCCCCCACATGATTTATCCTTGCGCCGTCAAGGTACGCAATGGTATCGTACATGCCTTTTTCATAGTAGTCCATCATATGGTTGTTGGCAAGGCTGAGCATATTGAATCCCGCATATCTTAACGTATCAAGCGCAGAAGTGCCGGACTTAATAATAATTTTTTTCTTCGGATCGAGCGAAATGCTGCTTTCTGTAATGGGCGCCTCCAGATTGCCGAATATGATATCGCCTTTCTTGAGTAGATCTTTCACATTGTCGACAGGATACCGGTAATCCTTTTCAGCCTTACGCAGGCGGATTTCGACGTTCCTGCCCAACATGATATCCCCAACAGCTGTCAGGCTCAGACGATATGAGTGGATCCCGGTGCCATGTCCCTGTTGCTGTTGCGTGCCTGGCGGCTGATCCGTTACCGATGAATGCTCCTGACGCGTTTGAGGCTCATCTTGCTGCGTCTGTTCAAATACATTAAATATTTTGATTATGGCATATGTCCCTAAGAGCAGTAATGCTACTACAAACAACACCCCAATAAAAGTAAGCCTTTTTCTCAATGACTGCAATGACCGATCCTTCCTTCTTATTTTCTGAATCTGTGTTCGCTATCTGTGTTCGCTCAAAGGCGTATCTATTGCTATAAATGTTCTCATATTGATAACATTTTATCATAATCGCAATCTCATTGCGAAACTTATCTGGCGTTGATGATTATATCGCCCATCCCACTTTTGAGGGCTATCTCAGAAATACCGTCGATATAAGTAAAGGCGTTTTCTTTTACGTAACCGATACATTCCGCATCGACCGGTTCATCCTTCGGAATCTGCAATACTATATTGCCCGTACCGGTTTCAATGGTACTACGTCCGTTAGGTTCGAACGAACCGCTGATGTTTATACTTCCAAAATTGAATTTTACGGAGGAACCTGCCTTTATCAAGCCGTTGTTTACCCTGAGGCTTCCGGAGTCGCAGCTGAAGCTGATTCTTCCTTCATATGAGTTCAGGATGGCGTTCATCATCTCTCCCCAGATAGACAAACTGCAAGTAAACTCATCAATAAGTTTGATCTCGCCATTATTTATGTGAATCATTAAAGAATTGAATTTCTCAGGTACATATATATCTGCGTCTATCCTCGCATCATAAGGTTTTTCCGTCCTGCCGCCATGATGAAAATCAAAGACCACCGCCGACTTATCCTTCCTGAAGGCTGCATTATATTCATTCACGATCCTTTGCTTCATATCGTCTTCAGATGTGTAACCCCTTAACTTCATTGAAATCTCGAATTTCACACAATCGTTTTTCCAGACATGGAATACGAGGTTGGCATTATCCCCGTCGATTTCCAGGCTATCGCTTTGCATTGCATCGACAATCTCTTGTCTATATACCGCGTATTCGCGTTTTGGACCTAAAACCACGGCGCTTTTGTCAAATATTCCGCATCCCGTAAGAAACGCGGTAATGAGTATTCCAAAAGATAATACAAGCAGAAATCCGGCCGCTTTTTGTTTACCTGCAACCATAAGATACCCCGGAGCAACATTATTGTCTTAATTATAATATTCTCCGAGGCGTTTTATTTTATTTCCCGGAAAGAGTTTTCAAGCTCACCATTCGCCTTGCACGTCCGCATATTTATGGTCGACCGTAAAATCCTGCTTGTCAAAGTAATCCATCCCTGAGCTCCCAAAAGTCGCGTCTACGTTAATCCATCTATCCTCTGCCGGATAATATGCCTGATTCCATGAATGATCTCCCCAGGAATTGCCGCTGAAGCCCAGACCTGTGACCAGCCTGACTTTCAGGCCCACCGCCCTGCACATCGATACATACAGGCACGAATAGTCGAAGCATACGCCTTTGCGGGTATTGAAAGCAATGATCGAACCTGATGATATCCCGAACGGATCGGTTGATATCCTCTCGGCCTTTTCAAAATCATATTTAATATTCGAGGCGATCCATTGGTAAATCAGGTATGCCTTTTTACCGTCATTTTCCTCTGCGCCCACTATGGATACGGCCATAGTGTCTATTCCCTGATTTGATTTGACCGCTTCGTCGAGCGTAACTCCGTTGAAGTACTCGATTATCCTCACCGGCGGCCTGTCAGGCTGGGCATTTTCAGCTGGTCTCCTGAATGAATCATTGAACAGTACCGGTATTTTCTTGGCGAGGCTTGAATTAAGCACAGGGCTTAGGGCATTGTCGTAGATCGCCTTATAAATAACCGAATCCGAGAGCATCTTACCCAACGAAGGCGCATCGATGAAGTATGAAGCGAAATTCAGGGCAAGTGCAAATACCAGCGCAAGCCAGACAGATCTGGGAAGCTTCCAAATGCCGCCGATCATCCTTTGGATCATCGTGTGCATCGAGCTTATACTTTTATAAACACCTCTGGATAGAGGTATAACAAACCTTTTATATATTGGGCCGGTAACCAATCTGAGTATACCGAGAATAAACACAAGCAATAAAGGCACAGCCAGCATATATATCAACAAATCCCTGCCGAGCAGGAATTGCTTTATAGACATGGGTATCCAATCATAAATGCGTTTGAAGATGTCATCGGCGCTGCTGAAAAAAATGCGTCCGGTCAGATAAAATGCGATTAACATAGCAGCGGCAAGCTCAAGATTCTCAAAAGCCGACGATATGGAATACATTACCCTTTTCTGTGAAAATGTACTTACAATGCCTGTTATGATGGGCATAAGAAATATTAATGCTATACACAGGTCGATAGTATTAAAACTCATATGAAATATTTTATCATAAAGGTATTGTATTTTAATGAAAAACATGTGTATAATATAAAAAAATAAGATACTTAATACGCGAACAAAGACGTTTTCGAACAGAAAGACGTCTTTTTTTATTTGTTAATAATCAATATCATAGTAAAGGAGAGGTTAAATAATGGGCAAATCAGGTGAATTTTTCGGAGTAAATGTCTTTAACGATACAGTCATGCGGGAGAGGCTTCCTAAAGCGACTTACAGGGCATTGAGAAAAACAGTCGACGAAGGTCTCGAACTCGACCTTTCGGTAGCTGAGGTCGTCGCCAACGCAATGAAAGACTGGGCAATAGAAAAGGGAGCCACCCACTTCACACACTGGTTCCAGCCTATGACCGGTATTACTGCTGAAAAACACGACTCATTCATATCACCGGTTCAGGATGGTAAAGTCATAATGGAGTTTTCGGGAAAGGAGCTCATCAAGGGCGAGCCCGACGCTTCTTCATTCCCATCAGGCGGCCTCCGGGCGACGTTCGAGGCGAGGGGCTATACGGCATGGGACTGCACTTCGCCGGCTTTTATAAAAGACAAATCGCTTTACATTCCTACCGCTTTTTGTTCATATACCGGCGAGGCCCTCGACAAAAAGACCCCCCTGCTCCGTTCGATGGAAACCATCTCGCGTCATGCCATGCGGGTACTCAAGCTCTTCGGCAACACCACCGCAACAAAGGTCATAACGACAGTCGGACCAGAACAAGAGTATTTTCTTATAGACAAGGAAAAGTACAATAAACGTAAGGATCTGATATTCGCCGGAAGAACCCTCTTCGGAGCCAAGCCTCCGAAAGGGCAGGAAATGGAGGATCACTATTTCATCTCCATAAAAGAGCGCATAGGCGCATTTATGTGTGAAATAGACGAGGAATTATGGAAACTCGGCGTCTCAGCCAAGACAAAACATAATGAAGTAGCTCCCGCACAGCATGAATTGGCTCCGATTTTTAATACGGCAAATATTGCCACCGATCATAACCAATTAACGATGGACATAATGATAAAGGTGGCGCTCAGGCATGGATTGGTATGTCTGCTTCATGAGAAGCCCTTCGCCGGAATAAACGGTTCGGGTAAGCACAACAATTGGTCTCTGGCTACCGACGACGGGCAAAACCTTCTCGATCCGGGGCGTACCCCTCATGAGAACGCTCAGTTCCTGATTTTCCTGTGCGCTGTCATAAAGGCCGTCGATGATTATGCCGACCTTCTGAGGGCTTCTATCGCAAATCCCGGCAATGACCACAGACTGGGAGCAAATGAGGCGCCTCCAGCCATCGTCTCGGTATTCCTTGGCGAGCAACTTACCGATATACTATCGCAATTTGAAAACGGCGGCGCCAAGTCATCAAAATCCGGTGGCGAATTAAGGATAGGCGTATCTACGTTGCCCGCACTTCCCAAGGACACGACAGACAGAAACAGGACTTCCCCATTCGCTTTTACTGGAAATAAGTTTGAATTCAGGATGGTAGGGTCTTCGTCCTCGATTGCAAAACCTGTATATATATTGAATACGATCGTCGCTGAGTCTCTGTGCATAATAGCCGATAGACTGGAAAAGGCAGCTGACTTCAACTCAGAGGTGGAGAAAATTCTGAAGGAGATAATCATAAACCATAAAAAAATCATCTTTAACGGTAATAATTATTCGGAAGAATGGGTCAAAGAAGCAGAAGAGAGAGGGCTTCCCAACATCAGAACCACTGTTGACGCAATCAAAGCGCTGATTGCCGCGAAAAACCTGAAATTGATGGAAAAGCATCATGTCCTGAGTAAAGCCGAGATGGAATCACGCTATGAGATAGCCCTGGAGAATTATATCAAGACAATAAGCATAGAAGCCCTGACAATGATCACCATGTCAAGAAGAGAGATATTGCCGTCAGCAATCAAATATTCGGGCATCCTGGCAGACTCCATAAACTCAATAAAAGCGGCGGATGCCGATTCCGATATAAGTACGCACGAATTAATGCTCAAAGAGCTTTGCAATATCATCACGGCATTTAAAGACAAGTTGACTGCATTAGAGGATGCACTGGATAAATCGCATGGGCATCATGCGGATACTTACATGCACGCATGCTTTATCAGAGACAACATCTATTCGGCAATGAATGAGCTGAGGATAGAGGGCGACAAGCTGGAAACAATGGTAGATGAGGAATTGTGGCCGTTCCCGGTATACGGCGACATGCTCTTCAACATCTAATGGGAGAGCAATAAGCATCGGATAGCGGTGTCAAGCGTCGCGTTCTGCTGTGCTCATTTATACACATAAACTCCGCGCATCGACGCTTGCTTTCCTTGCTCTCCTCGCTTCTTGCTCTCCCATTCCTACACCTGCATAAGCATCGGATAGCGGTGTCAAGCGTCGCGTTCTGCTGTGCTCATTTATACAC
>CAYWGM010000026.1:7426-19165 GCA_964457875.1 uncultured Eubacteriales bacterium
ATAAGCATCGGATAGCGGTGTCAAGCGTCGCGTTCTGCTGTGCTCATTTATACACATAAACTCCGCGCATCGACGCTTGCTTTCCTTGCTCTCCTCGCTTCTTGCTCTCCCATTCCTACACCTGCATAAGCATCGGATAGCGGTGTCAAGCGTCGCGTTCTGCTGTGCTTGCTTAATTTGAAAATGGCGGCTTAAGAGGATTGCCGTCTATGATGGAGAATATCTTCCATGACCCGCCGGATCTCTTCAATGTGGCGACAAGCGGAAGTGTCGTATTCACGCCTTCCTCCAGAGAAAACGTCTGATAATAGGAGATGGTTGAGATATCTTTAACGGAGTTGTCCTCTTTTACAATCTTTTCAAGCTTTGCTGTTTTAAGCAGGTCTTTGAAATATGACACGCTTTCAGGAGTGAGATCGGCTTTCGTGAGCTTATCAACGCCAAATGGGCGAAGAATGGATAATTCAATGGTAAAACTATCGTCCAGAAGGTTCATGGCCTTGCTGTAATTGTCCATTGAAGAGCTGTATGAATAGAATAGCTTTAAGGTCTTGACTTGGGCTGTATCCGCCGGGGTCGGGGTTGGAGCCGGCGACGGTTTTGCATTATCTTCCATGACAGAGCCGTCCTCGTTAATGAACACATTACCCGTCACATCGTATATGACGTCCTTTCCAACAGGTTCTGTCCCTTCGCCCGATCCGGATGCAGACCACGATTGCCGGAGCAAAATGATTGCAGTATCTGAAAACCATGATTTCACTGTATAATCGTAGACGAGTTCCGTATCAAGGTCGTTACCGATACGCGCACCATCGGTATTCCGGCTGTCTGTTACGATTAATTCATCGGTCTCCATGTCCAGGATCTGAACCAGTGAGTTTTCCTGATGCTTGCTGCTTACAGAACTGTCTTTATAACTGAATGCCATTAATGTCGAATCCTTATTGAACAAAATATCCGAGAAATTTCCTATCTCGGCAAATATCCTGTTTAACCGGCTATCTCTCAAGTCATAACTGTAAATCGCGGTTTCCACACAATTATCATTAAATGGCCTTCCTTCAATCGTTATATAAGCCTTTGCCAACTCACGGTTCAGGTCTATTGCGTTCACGCCATAACCTCCGGAAGCCGATGAGGCAGACCTTTTCTGAAGCAACGCTTCTATTTCCGGCATTTCGGAACTGCCGATATCCTTTTTGACACTCTTACCGTCCACATAATATTCTAGACTGAGAAATGTTTCATTTGATTTGTTTGCATATAATATTGCCTTTAGATCATACTCTGCCGAATTATTATTTATTCTAACCGGAATTTCTACCCGCGTTTCTACCGTTGTTTCGTCGGTTTCACCCTCGCTGGCGGTATTATCAATTGTATCTTCTGCTGTTGATGAAGGATCGTCAGCAGAAGTAAAGACGCCTATTTTGGCGAATAATATGGAAAGGCCGACAAGAAAAGCAAGCACCAGAATCAATGATACTGCAACAAACCATTTTTTTGACATAGCGCATCCCTCCTGTCTACAAATAAATTCTAATGCAATTATTAATTCTTATCAAGACCGCATATCAAGATAACCCGGCTTGTTTTAAAGATTTCCGTCTGCTATAATTAGGCAAATGAATATGACGGGTATCCTCCTATGAAATATATAGTAATATTATGCGACGGCATGGCCGATTATGCGGTGCCTGAGTTGGACGGCAAGACGCCTCTTCAATACGCATCAAAGCCTTATATGGATTACATCGCACAGTTCGGGACGACAGGGATCGTAAGAACCATACCCGAAGGTTTTCCACAGCCAGGCAGCGATATAGCAAATATTACCGTTCTGGGATATGACAGACGCTATTATTCAGGACGTTCATCTCTTGAAGCCATTGGAATGGGTATAAAACTGGACGAGGAGGATATCTGTTTCAGGTGCAATCTTGTTACGTTATCCGGGTCCGGTGACTATGAGCACAGGATTATGGCCGATTATAGCTCAGATGAGATAACCACCGCAGAATCGACTATATTGATAAAGCAAATCAACAAAATCTTCGGCGGTAAAGGCATCAGGTTTTATCCTGGCATAAGCTACAGGCACTGCATGGTCTGGAACGGCGCTGAAGCCGGTTTTGTCCTGACTCCCCCCCACGACATACTCAATAAAGAAATCGGGCCTTATCTGCCATCAGGGCCGAACAGCGGGCGTCTGAAAGACATGATGCTCAAAAGCGTCGATATCCTTTCTGACCATCCTGTAAACAAAGCCCGTATCAGAAACGATTTGAAGCCGGCGAACTCCGTCTGGTTCTGGGGTGAAGGCAAGAAACCCTCACTGCCCGGTTTCTTCAGCAAATACGGGCTAAAAGGTTCTGTCATATCCGCAGTCGACCTGATAAAAGGAATAGGCGTCTGCGCCGGGCTCAGACCTGTTGCGGTAGAAGGCGCTACCGGAAACATCCAGACGAATTTTGAAGGGAAAGCCATGGCCGCGATCCATGAGCTGGAATCAGGACAGGACTTCGTTTACATCCATATCGAAGCCCCGGATGAATGCGGTCACAGATATGAAATAAGCAATAAGGTAAAATCGATAGAACTTATTGATAAACTGGTCCTCGGCGCCATACTGAAAGAGCTTTCCAAAAGGGAGCAGGCTCAAGGTTTTGAAGACTATTCAATACTTGTTCTCCCCGATCATGCAACTCCCCTGAAGCTACGGACACACACGTACGACCCAGTCCCATTCGTCATATACACAAAAAGTGCGATCACGCCTTCGGGTATCGGACAGTATGACGAAGCAAGCGCGGCATCCTCAAAATTGATAATTTCTGAAGGTCATAACTTGATGGATTTATTTCTTAACCGGAGGTAAACTGTCTTGAAGTTTGGAATCGTCGGTCTGCCAAACGCCGGAAAGAGCACGCTCTTCAATGCAATAACGAATGCCGGCGCCGTCTGCGCAAAATACCCGTTTTGCACAATAGAACCAAATGTTGGTGTTGTACGGATACCCGATGACAGGATTGGCAAACTTGCGAAAATCTACAATTCAGAAAAAATCACTCATGCCATAATCGAATTTGTCGACATAGCAGGCCTTGTTAAAGGCGCAAGCAGAGGCGAAGGCCTTGGCAACAGATTTCTTGCGCATATCAGGGAAGTTGATGCCATCGTACATGTGCTCAGGTGTTTTGATGCGGAAGATATCTCTCACGTGGAAGGTCTTGTCGATCCCCAAAGGGATATGGACATAGTAAACATTGAGCTTATGCTTGCAGATCTCGAGACAGTCGAAAAACATATCGAAAAGACAAAAAAGCTGATGAAATCAGGCGACAAGAAATTCGCCGATGAGCTTGAAAGCTGTGAATCAATAAAATCTGCGCTGGAGAAATGGAAACCAGCCAGATCAGTAACTTCAGGTTCCCTGAAAGTTGACTTCCGCGAACAGTTGCAGTTGCTGACCTCAAAACCTGTCATTTATGTCTTGAATATTGGAGAGAAGCAGATAGAAGCATCACCTTCCGATGCCTCGATGCAGAATACTTTACGGGAATTAAGAGCCGCAGCAGCTTCCGAAGGTTCGTCCGTCATGGAAATCAGCGCGGCATTGGAAGAAGAAATTAATCAACTCGATGAAGATGTCCGACCGGAGTTCCTACGTGATGCCGGTTTGGAGGAATCAGGACTTGACAGGCTCATTAAGGCATCCTACAAGCTTCTTGACCTGATTTGCTTTTTTACCGCAAATTCCAATGAAGCAAGGCAATGGATAATAAAAAGGGGTACTGGTGCAGCCAAGGCTGCAGGCAAGATACATACCGACTTCGAGAAAGGCTTCATCAAAGCCGAAGTGATCCCTGCCGAAGAGCTGTTTACCTGTGGTTCATATGTCACCGCAAAAGAAAAAGGCCTTGTCAGAATTGAAGGTAGAGACTACATCATCAATGATGGCGATGTGGTCATGATAAGGTTTAATGTTTAGCTCCTAATTTCGATTCTGCCCCTTTAAGCAGCCTGTTGATATTTGAGTGATGCCTTGAAATGATCAATAAAGCTATTGTCAGGGAAAAAACTACAAATACGGCTCCTCTTCCGAGTAAGATGGCAAAAACGGGAAAGCATGCCGAAGCGCAGATGGAACTGAGTGACACATATCTTGAAATAAGCAGCACCAATCCAAAGACGGCCAGAAGGATCAAGCCTATGCGCCAGTCCAGAAACAAAATCGTAGCAAACGATGTAAGCACTCCCTTACCGCCTTTAAATCTGAAATAGACAGGCCAGTTATGGCCGGCCACGGCGCCCAGCCCTCCGGCTATCGCACCATATTCCCCAGCCAGGATCAAACCTGTTAGGCATGATATGATGCCTTTGAGCGCATCACCCGCCAGTACGACCAGCGCAGCCTTCCTGCCGACCGTCCTCAGAGTATTTGTCATCCCCGCATTTCCGCTGCCATGCTCTCTAATATCAATTCCATAAAGCCTGCATACGATCAATGATGTATTGATGCTTCCAAGCAGATATCCTGCGACCATGCTGATGCATGACAGAAAAATCATCATTTTGTTTCGCCACTCCTTTCACGGAAAAGAAGCCTGATAGGCGTCCCCTCAAAGCCAAATCCCTTTCTTAATTGGTTTTCGAGATAACGTTCATATGAAAAATGCACCAATTCGATATTATTCACAAAAAACACGAATACCGGCGGTTTTATCCCTGTTTGGACGGCGTAGAATATTTTTAATCGCTTACCTTTATCGGATGGAGGCTGTACTAATGCGACAGACTCATTCACCAGATCATTCAACATACCAGTGGTAATCCTCATGGTTGCTTGTAAGGCGGCATTTGTGATCATGTCGAATAACTTGTCCACCCTCTGCCCGGTTTTAGCGGAGATAAACGTAACCGGCGCATAAGACATAAAAGAAAGCTTCTCAAGCACACCTTTTTTATATGATTCAAAAGTACCTGTTTGTTTCTCAACGAGATCCCATTTATTTACGGCGATTACAGAGGCCTTACCCTGTTCATGCGCATAACCGGCTATTTTAGTATCCTGCTCCGTAACGCCGTCCTGGCCGTCGATCAATACAAGGCAGACGTCGCTTCTATCTATTGCGGACCATGCCCGTATTATGCTGTATTTCTCAATATCCTCCAATATCCTGCTCTTTTTTCTGATACCGGCCGTGTCGATGAACACGTATTCCCTGCCGTTTACGCTTATCGTGGTATCAACGGCATCGCGGGTCGTACCGGGTATATCGCTGACGATCATCCTGTATTCACCTGTCATCCTGTTCACAAGAGAGGATTTACCGGAATTTGGTTTGCCTATGACCGCCACTTTTATTGAATCAGACTCATTTTCTTTATCTATATCTTCGGGCATATTTTCATATAATTCATCAAGCAAGTCACCTATTCCGAGTCCATGGGCCGATGATATCTGAAGTATTTCACCCGGCGCGATCTTATAAAAATCGTAAGCCCCGGCAGGCGGATCGGAAGGATTATCGACCTTATTAATGACGGTTATGATCTTCTTACCTGATTTTCTGAGTATTTCGGCAACATCTTCATCAGAAGCGGTTATCCCTTCTTTTGCATCGACAAGAAAAATTATCGAATCTGCGGCGTCTATCGCTATTTCAGCCTGCCTCCGCATCTGCTGCATAATGGTGTCGGGAGAATAAGGTTCGATTCCGCCGGTATCGATCAGTGAAAACCTGCGCCCGCGCCATTCGGCCTCGGCATAGATCCTGTCTCTTGTTACGCCCGGAGTACCTTCGACTATCGAAATCCTCCTGCCTGTAATGAAGTTGAAAAGCGTCGATTTTCCGACATTAGGTCTTCCTACAATAGCCGCCACATACTTTTTCATTCAGGCAGCCTCCCGGAGAAGTGATTTTAAAAACGCCTCACCGCTGCTCTTCACAGGAGTCACGCGGACATCAAGTCCTCTACTGAGTTCTTCGATTGAGATACCATCAAGAAATACATCCTCACCATTCTTCAGCATATTTGCAGGTATCAGAAGTTCTTGTCCCAGTTGCATTCCGGAAAGCTGCGACAGAATATCACAACCACATACCAATCCGGATACCGTTATTAATGATCCGAATTTTTCGTTTTTAACCTGATGTACATTAATGGTGATATTCTGCGAAGATCTTTCAACACATTCCACCAAGCCGCGGATAAATCCGTATGCGGCTGTTCCTGTCGCAATGCTTACGTTCCTTTTGAAGTCAGGATGATTTTGTTGATCAGATAATAACCGAATACAGGCTTCGTCAAATTCATATTTGAATAACGCGATCATCCCCACCCCGTTTTCAAGCTGCGGGAAATCCTCATATTCCCGATATTCCGGCAAGTCTGCTCGCGAGTCCAGATAGAACTCGTCTGAAGCATAAACTATCCTCGATCCGTGCCTTTCCAGTAAAATATCCTGCCATTTTCGTACCTGCCGGATAACTGCGGAAGATTCATTCATATCAAAAGGAGCCAACGGATACAGGCCTTCCCTGTACTTTGTCAATCCGGCCGGCACAATAGAGATACTGTTTACCAGCCTGCTTTTACCTGCAAGGTCGGAAATGGTCCGGTCAAGACGGCCGCCATCGTTTATGCCTTTGCACAGGACTAACTGGCAATTGACCTCTATGCCTCCTTGCGAAAGCTTGTTGATCCTTTCAAGGATATCATCTGAAAAACGGTTCCCGAGCATCATGCCCCTCAGTTCCGGGTCGGTGGAATGCACGGAAATGTTGACCGGCGACATCTTATAATTGATGATCCTCCGGATATCATGATTGCTCATGTTCGTCGTGGTGATATAATTGCCTGAAAGAAAAGACAGCCGCGAATCGTCATCTTTAATGTATAAAGTACTCCTCATGCCTTGGGGAAGCTGGTCGATAAAACAAAAAATGCACTTATTCGTGCATCTTTTTATACCGTTGAAAAGCGGATCTGAAAATATTATTCCCAAATCATCATATTCGTCCTTTTTGATTTTGACCTTCAATAGCCCGTCATTCGCCTTCTGTACGATCAAAAAGAGGTTACCCGACAATGATAGCATCCTGTAATCGAAGATATCCGATAATATCTTCCCATTCATCGAAACCAGACGGTCTCCCCGTTCCAGGCCGCATTCATGTGCGATGCTTCCTTCTTCAACCCCGGAAATCAATACGGGCTGAGCCTTATTTGGATTCTGTCTTTTTGAGTATCTCTTTGCCGTCATAATAACCGCATTCCTTACATACCCTGTGAGGCAGCCTTAAAGCATGACATTGCGGACAACTGATAAGTTCGGGAAGCAGGAGCTTCCATTGCGATCTCCTTTTTCCGGTCCTTGCTTTTGACCATCTGCGTTTTGGATTAGCCAAATCTTACACCTCCTGTATTGCAATAAATAAGTTATTTTTTAAAATAGTCGCCAAGGTTCTTAAATCCTTCCGGAGTCCCGGTCTTCTTACAACAACATTCTTCCGTATTAAGATCGGCGCCGCATAACGGGCACAACCCTTTACAATCCTCGGAACACAACTGTCTCATAGGTAAATTCAGAAGTATATTGCTCCTCACTATATTGTCAAAATCGACATAGTCCTTATTATACGTAAAGGCGTCCGGATCATCATTCATAAATGCATCCGCCAGCCTCTCATCCACTTCCGATTCAATGTGGCAATCCAAATTTCTGAGACATCTGCTGCATTTGCCGTTGTACTCGGTCTTCACGTGCCCTTCCAACTTCAATATGCCTCTAATGTTGACAATACTTCCGGTGAATTCTACGGGTTTATCAAAAACAAACCCCTCCGGACCGGTGTCGCATCCGGTTATTTTCTCAAAAAAACTGAACTCTTTCGGAGTTCCTTCGTTTCTTAATAATTCTTTTGTAACCAGTCTCATACTACCACCGTCAAATCTACTTCCGCTCAGCATTTTCATATTATACAGATACAGGTATTGATTGTCAACGATTTAAGGGTGATCCGACAGCAGATGCAGCATCCCGGCTATTACCATATCAATGGATACCCTGTCCTGCAGCTTCCCTTTCTTTACGGCAAGATCGTGCTCAAGGATCGATCCGATTATCTGCTTGAGTTTACTTAATGGGATTTGTCGCGCCTGCCGGATACTTTTCTCCAGCACATACGGATTTATTTTTTCTCCGATCAGCTTTTCGTCCGGCTTGACGCCTTCTTCCTGAAACAGCTTTATTTTAAGCAATATCCTGAAATGATGGGATAATGAACCTACTATCTTCTGCAATGGTTCTTTCAGGTCAATAAGGCTTCTGAGCGTTTCAAAGGACTTCTTTGCGTTATTTGACGCTATGGCGTCAGTCAGATTGTATATCCGGGATTTCAACGTACCAGTGCAGATGGATTCGACTTCCCGCCTGCCAATGCTCCTGGTTTCATCTGAGAACAGCACCAATTTCTCAAGCTCCTTCAGGATGCTGTCCATGCCCGGTTCACACATAGCAACCATCAGGGCCGCCGCAGACCTGTCAAGTTCCTTCCCCTGCTTTAAAGCTTCCTTGATGAGCCATGATTCCAGTTCATAAGGCTTGGCAAGCGGCGCTTCTTTCACCACGCCTTTTTGCAGCACCCTTTTCATCAGCCTGGATTCTTTTGAAGCCTCATCCTCATTGAATATAAGGCATGAATATGCGGGTATGTCGTCCAACAATTCAAACCATCCCGCTTCACTGCCTGTTTCCGCAGATGCGGCCTGCTTTTTGAACAATCCGCTGTTGTAGACAATCACAATCTTATTTTCCGAAAAGACCGGCATCGTATTCACAACCTCAGAAATTGCAGTCGCGGAAGTCCTGCCATAAAGGCATATCCTGTTGAATTCCGGAGGGCCAATATTGATCATGGCTTTTTCAAGGTCATCTATATAACGCTTTTTCAGATATTCTTCAGGGCCATAAAAGAGATAAAGATTCGGCAAAATATCACCTCAACAATATAACATCAATAGTCATTTGGTACAGTCATACCCACAGCAACCCTGTTACCATCGGTTCGTATGATGACAGCGCCGTCTAAATCAGTACGCCTGCATACAGCCCCGGATCGTTCCAATCTCTCCAGTACGTCCGGAGAAGGGTGGCCGAACCGGTTTTTACCAACGCTGATGATCGCCACTCGCGGCCGTGTTTCTTTAACAAACTCATCACATGTCGATGTATCAGACCCATGATGCGATACTTTGAGCACATCGGCGGCCATATCGATACCGGCCCGTATGAGTTGCCGTTCCGCAGGTGTTTCATTATCGCCCGGGAAAATCATGCTCACTTTACCATATTCTAATCTTACCATCAGGGACATATTATTCATATATGATTCATCTAAATATTTCATATAAGCCGGGTCAAAGATATGAAACAATGTCTTGTCATCCAGCCTGAATCCATATTCCGGGGAATTACTCCTGATAATCCTTGTTTTTCCCCTGTTCACATATGATGCATCAAACAACCTGGAGCATAAGTCACTATATTGTTCATCATCCAACCCGGGTATGATAAGGTTGTGAACACGGATTTTTTTAAATACGGCCGGCATACCTCCGATATGATCCTCATGTGTATGCGATATGATAACGGTATCGAGTGCGGTAATCCCGTTATAAAACAAGAACGGAACTACGATAGAAGCGCCAGTATCGAACGTACCGTAATTGCTTCCGCCGGCGTCGATCAGAACCGACTTTCCCGCAGGGGTCCTGATGAATATGCAATCACCTTCACCCACGTCAAGAACAGTAACCTGCAGAAACTTGGAATAAGGCGTACTATAAGCGGTACAGATAATGAAAGCCGCCGTAACGATGATTGATAAACGTTGGTTTATAGTAAACCTTATGTTCTTTAAGCTTTTATAATAAGCGCCCCACAGCAATAAATAAAAAAGCAGTATGACAGTCACAGGCAAACAGGGCATATCGACCGAAGCAAATGGAATAGACGATAGCACTTTTGTTATATATAGGACTGCGGTAAGTAATACATTCGCGACATAACCGATCAACATCGAAAACCACTCGCATATTTGCGCCGTCAGCACCATTGCAGCACCGCAGATAGTGATGCCCTCAAGCACCGGCAGGACGGCCAGATTCGCAATTAATGACATAATTGAAATCCTGTTGAAGCTGTTGATGATAACAGGCAAGACTCCAAGCTGGGCTGCGATAGTGGAAGCAGCCAGACCTGATATAAATCGCGGCAGCGTCCATCCCGTTATTATTTGCGATATCGCATCCAACCTCTTTTTGATAACAGGCGAAAGCGTTACAAGAGACAGCGTCGCAGCATAGGATAGTTGAAATCCGCAATTGAAAATGAAGAACGGATTTATCAGAAGCATGACGATGCATGAAAACGCAAGGCTTGTCAACGCGTCAGCCTCCCTGTGCAGTATCTGCCCCGTCAGCATTATCACCGCCATTATCACAGCCCTGATAACAGACGGTTCAAACCCCGTAATGAAAAGGAAGAATGTGATAATAAGACCAGTAATGATATTGGCGGCATTTCTGCGAATCCTTATTCTCTTTAATATAAAAAGAACAGGCATGATAATGAAAGCCACATTTGCCCCTGAAACAGCCATGATATGAGTCAGGCCGGCTATGCTGAAGCATTCTTCGACAGGTTCGGACAATCCGTCCCTGCTGCCGATAAGCATTGCGCACATCAATCCTGCCTGTTGCTTCGGAAGGTTTTTATTGATTGATCTTATTATTTTATCTCTAAAATCCAGCCCCGCTTTTACCAAAGGACTGCCCCGTTCATTTCCTGTAATCCGGACGTCTCCGTATGAAACAGTAAGCATTGCTGAAACGCCCTGTCCCGCAAGGTATCTCCTGTAATCAAAACCGCCGGGGTTCCTTCTGCCAGGTATATGTTGCAGCGTGCCTCCGACGACAATCTCTTCCCCATATTTGAGCGGGGTATTTGAGTAATCCTGCAACAGTACCTTGCCGCTGATTTTATTTGACATGATTTCAGTGACTTTCAGCACGTATTTTGTTTTAAACTGCACAGACCCGCCGTCTTGATTTCCTTCCCGAAGCAATTCCCGCCGGACTTCGGATTGGACGATGCCCGTCAGCGTCACCTCCATCCCGTCAAACCTGCTGAACTTGTTGTAAATATCATTCCTTGCGAGTTCTGATGCGCAGACGCCTATGATAAAAAACACAGCAGCACCCGCTGCGGCCAAACGATATTCACAGCGCCATAAAGGTTTTGTATAAACACAGATAACGATAACTGATAATGATAAACATAATAATATTGTAATTAATAAACTGAAATAATATAAAGCCAGGATACCTGAAATCATTGATATTGCGAGATATATCAGCGGTCTTTTCAATGTCGCTCCCATTCAGCCAAAATATATAATAATGCAAGCTAACATATTATACCATTTGTTACATTATTACACAACTATTTCATGATACTGATTATATCTCTGAAAGCATTTTTTGAATCATTCTGGCGTTTTCGACGGCTTTTCCGATAGGGTGGTTATTAAAAGACACGACCATTTGCATTGTTTTGTTTTCAAGATCCATGATTGCGGGAAGCCATTCATTCAATTCGACCTGTGAATACAGATAATCATACCGTGCGGAACCTTCACCGGCGTACCATTTGGATGCGTTCCTGCC
>CAYWGM010000026.1:19265-26510 GCA_964457875.1 uncultured Eubacteriales bacterium
TTCTTCTCTTGAAGCGGTCGAATCGAATACAGGAATTCGCCGGCTTCCTTCCTGCCTGCATCGCGTTGGTGCGTAAAACCGCCGAACAGCTTCACTGAGAACCTGAAATCCTGCGGCGTTTTCCTATCCAGGCTGTCAAACAACCGGACCGAAGGCATGTGGTAAAAGCTCGAATTCACCTCTACAAAACTGAATTGCGACGAATAGTAATCCAGCATGGCCGTATCTTTTATCCCTTCTGGATAAAAAGGGCCGATCCAGTCTTTATACGAATATCCTGCCGTACCTATATGCAACATATTTAATATTATAACATCAGGCTGTACTTTATGGTAAAATTAGTTGACAGCCGGACCAACTGATTTATTTGCACTTAGGAGGCGCTTTTACTATGGATAAGGTATTGCTGAGTCTTGCAGAAGGATTGCTGGATTTGAATTACAGGCACTTTATAATGTATGCTATAGGAATTATCCTGATATATCTTGCCATAAAGAAAAAATACGAGCCCATGCTGCTGCTTCCCATAGGTTTCGGGACGATACTGGTGAACCTGCCGTTATCATCCGTCCTTACAATGCCGGGCAGGACATATGACCCTGCAGTATCTGAATTCATCCGAAATAACCCCGATGTGCGCGGCTTTTTCGAGCAGAACCTGCATTATGTTATTAACGGTGACGCTGCATACAAAACAGATCCCGGGATACTGAAAATACTTTTTGATGCGGGAATATTGACAGAACTGTTCCCTGTCCTGATCTTCATAGCAGTAGGAGCAATGATCGACTTCACGCCCCTTTTCAACCGGCCGTCGATGATATTCCTTGGCGCCGCCGCGCAATTCGGGATATTCGCAACATTGCTGGTATCGGTGCTCATAGGTTTTGATCTCAAGACTGCCGCATCCATCAGCATAATCGGAGCTGCCGACGGACCTACCGCGATTTTTGTGACATCCAGGTTTGCAAGGGAATACCTCGGTCCCATATCCATAGCCGCTTATTCTTATATGTCACTTGTGCCCATCATTCAGCCTCCTGTGGTAAAACTGCTGACTACCAGAAAGGAACGCCTGATACGGATGGATTATACTACGAAAACCGTATCAAAGGCCGTAAAGATAGTCTTCCCCATTTCCGTGACCATAATAGCCGGATTGCTTGCGCCTTCAAGCGTACCGCTTATAGGTCTCCTCATGTTCGGCAACCTCATCAGGGAAAGCGGTGTGCTCGAAAGACTATCCCAATCCGCCCAGAACGAATTGGCAAACCTCGTGACGTTGCTTCTCGGAGTCACTATAGCCTCTACTTTATCGGCAGACAAATTCTTGCAGCCATCTACCCTGTTCATAATACTTGTCGGTGCAGCCGCTTTTGTGTTGGATACGGCAGGCGGAGTTCTTTTTGCAAAGTTTTTTAATGTGTTCACAAGTAAAAAAATCAATCCGATGATCGGCGCGGCAGGTATTTCGGCCTTCCCTATGTCGGCAAGGGTCATTCACCAGATGGCGCTGAAAGAAGATCCAACCAATTTCATCCTGATGCCGGCCGTCAGTGCCAACGTATCCGGCCAGCTCGGTTCTGTGATTGCAGGCGGGTTATTACTTGCTCTAGTACCGATATTTGCAGGATGACAGGAACAAAGGAGGAGATATCATGTATGGATTATTAAATACCCAGACACTGTCAGACGGCCTGATAATCGCATTGGTCGGATTCACCGGCGTATTTGTAGTACTGGTGCTGTTTTTTGCTCTTATAAAGGTTCTGACATGGAAATCATAATCTGATAACTGTCCGTAACAATGCCTCTCCGTTAAAAAGCTGAAAAGCCCGATGAATCGGACTTTTCAGACAAATTGTGGTGGAGATGAGGGGGATCGAACCCCTTGCCTCTTGAATGCCATTCAAGCGCTCTCCCAGGTGAGCTACACCCCCAGAATATCCATATGCTAATAACATCGCAACAATTAATTATTCTATAGTACTTGCAAGAAATTTTCAATATGCATATAACAAACTTTGCAAGTTGTACTACCGTATGTCAATTGATATAATGTTCGGGGTGTGGTTCATATGATCAAAAACATTTACAATAAATATTTTCATCAAAAATTCTTTAACAAAATATTATTACTGAACTTATTGATAATAAATATTACTCTATTTTCACTTGCGCTCATCATATCGTTTAATATCAGCTCGATTTTACAGGATAAGGAGATATTGTTTAATACGCAGATTTTAGAGAGTATTAATAATTATATGGAACGAATGCACTCTAACGCGATCAATGCTCTCAAACAACTCTATTTGGAGAATGACAGATCCACGTACAGAGTATTGGATTTCATCCAATACGATTACGATAAACTCAGTGATGAGTATATCAACACAAAGCAACGATTTGATAATTATATTGCCACAAATTTTTCCCGCAATAAGGAAATTCAAAACATAATTATTTATAAGGACATTAACAAATCGATTCTACTCTCTGAAAAAGGCAGACTTGTTACAAGGGAAATCGATACAACGGCAAAAAGTTCCTGGCAGATAAATACGAATACCCCGGAAGGTTTCGTAATATTGCCGGCAAGTATGCCCGATTACCTTGAAGATGGTAAAAAAGTATACTCTTTGGTATCAAATATTTTTACGACCGACGCTACAATCAGCATTGGCAAGATCGTGTTCGATTTTGATCCGGAAACTATAAAAACCGCATATTCGAAATATTATAAGCATGTAATCGGGACTTTGCTGGTCCTTACATCCGATGGAGGTGTGATTTTTGATTCGTCAAACCGGTTTTATGACGGCAAGTATCCTGATATCAGGACGCTGCGCACCTACGGACGGTGCAGCTATGCTGACGATGACAATATTATAAATAGCCTCGGTATCAACAAGAATGGCATGATAGTTGCAGCCATAATCCCAAAATCAGAAATCCTGTCGTCAATATATTACACACGAAATATGATTTTTATAGTAGCAATTATCTGCGCTTTAGTATCACTGCTGGTATCCATAGTCGCGGTCAACTTTTTCTCCAAACGTGTCAATATTATTGTGAATGCGATGAGTCAGGTGCGCAAAGGCAATTTTTCTGTAAAATTGCCTTTAAAAAATCAACAAGATGAAATCGGTGTTATCGCGAAAAGTTTCGAGGAAATGTGTATGGATCTAAAAGAAAATTTGATTAAGGTATACGTTTCAAATATTAAGCAAAAGAATGCGGAGCTTAAAGCATTACAATCGCAGATCAACCCTCATTTTCTATATAACACGCTCGAAGCTATCAGGATGAGGGCACATGTAAAAGGAAATGAAGAAGTCAGTGATATGATATCCATTCTCGCCGCAATGTTCAGAAGTACTATAAAGGAAGACATGATTATCCAGATTCGCGAAGAAATCAAGTATTGCAGGTTATATATGGAGTTGTTCAAAATCAGATTTAAGGATAATCTTACTGATTTTTATGATGTGCCTGAAGAGATACAAGAATATGGTATAATCAAGCATTTGATACAGCCGATTTTTGAGAACTATATCGTCCACGGCATTAAACAAGGCGAAGATGATAATTGGTTCCGTGTAATAGGCCGGAAAGTCGGAGACGACATAATCCTCGAGTTTTCAGACAATGGAAACGGTATCAGCCCGAACAATCTGGAGATCATCAGAAAAAAAATTGCAAATTATGGTGATAGTTCAAATCTTAGTATTGGACTGGCAAATATTGATGAGAGAATTAAAATTACCTTCGGACTAAAATATGGGATAGAAATTTCCAGTGAATATGGCAAGGGAACAAAAACCACTTTAAGAATCGCAGCAAAGACAAAGGAGGAATTGACAGAATATGTACAAGGTTTTAATTGCTGACGACGAACTATTCATCCTTGAAGGATTGCGGCAAATCATCAATTGGGAAGAACATGGTCTGGTAATAGGAGGAGAAGCAACCAACGGTATTGAAGCGCTGGAAATTATTAAAACAACTAAAATCCATATTCTGGTTACAGATATTAAAATGCCAAAAATGGACGGGTTGGAACTCATAAAGATAATCAAGGATTCATATCCGGAAATTAAGATTGTGATAATCAGCGGATACGATGACTTCGCACTTTTAAAGAAGGCCATGAAATATGGCATTGAGAATTATTTGCTGAAACCGGTGAACACAGATGAACTATCATCCACCTTATCGAATATCGTTGACAAGATAGATAGTGAATTTAACAGACAAAGCAGTCTGCGCGAGGGTGCCGATATCCTGAGGGTTAATCTGCTGCAAAGATTGGTCTCCAATACCATTAGCGAAAATGAATTTATTGAAAGATTTGTTTTTTTAAACTTAAGTTTCAATTACAATGAATATATCGTGTGCGTCTTAAGATTCTTGAGTAGCAGCGGAGAAAAGCGCATTCCCGATTATATTGCGAATAATATATGTAATGAGTTGTGCAATAATATGGCCGGTACGGAGAAGGGCTTATCCTTTTGTGACTTGAATGGCGATATTGTAATCATATTTTTCGGCGATGAACTTAAAAGAGTAGAGATAAATGGCGTCATCAGGCAATGCATACAAAGGATCAACGTGCAAGGCATGGATGTTTTTGCGGCAATAGGCGACTTGCAGAAAGATTTCCGCGCCATCCATCAAAGCTATGATAAAGCGAAAGACCTGATAGAATATCATCTGATCCTTCCTCCAAACAGTATTATGGATTATGAACGTATGGAGAAGGCAACCAGCGAAAGAGAAAGATCAGCAAATATCGACAATGAATCTCTTAAACAACTTATCATATCAAAGAATAAACAGGCTGTGATGGAATTCATTATCGGCATATTCGACCAGATACAGCAAATGAAGAATGTCAGACCTTCATATATACAAAATATCGCGGTAGAAATAGTTTTCCATATAAATAATACTGTCAAATCTCTTATAAGGAATAACAATGAGTATTATATAAGCATGAAAGCCGAATATTCAAGTGTATTCAAGGCAAAGACACTTACAGAGCTCGTTTCTTATTTTAAGTCAATAGTCGATAAAGCTATTGATATTTTGAATCTGGAAGAAAAATCATATCCTTTAATCAAACAGGTCTATTATTATATCCATAAAAATTACTCCGATGATATCTCGCTGAAGTTATTATCCGGTAAGTTCAATGTGAACGCCGCTTATCTCGGCCAGCTATTTAAAAAAGAAACCGGAGAACTGCTGTCAAACTATTTAAACCGTATCAGAATAGAAAAGGCAAAAGAATTGCTGTCCAATACGTCGATGAAAGCCAACGAAATTGCCGAAAAAGTAGGTTATGTCGAACCCAATTATTTTTACCGTGCATTTAAAAAGATCACGAACCTATCGCCTTCTGAATTCAGAAAATCCTTCACGCTGCATGATTGAAAACTACTTGTAAAGGAAGAAGGTATTTAAAATGCCGTTCGACGGTATTGTGACAAAGGGAATAACGCTTGAACTGAAGACGCTCATCGGCGGCAGGGTCGAAAAGATATACCAGACCGAGCCCGATGAGATCATTATAGGTATAAGGCGTACCAACAGATCTTACAGGATTTTAATGAGTGCGAACGCAAGTTTACCCCGTATCCATCCTATAGCTGAGGCGCCTGAAAATCCGCAGTATCCGCCTGCTTTCTGTATGGTGCTGCGCAAGCATCTTCTGGGAGGAAGGATCAGCGATGTTGTGTTTCATGATTATGAAAGAATGGTCACGTTAATGATCCAATCCTTTAACGATTTGGGCGATCTGGCCGATAAAAAGCTGATTATGGAGATAATGGGCCGTTACAGCAACATCATACTTGTAAACGACTCAGACATCATAATCGACGCTATAAAACATGTCGGCGCAGCAATAAGCAGCGTCAGGCAGATACTGCCGGCAAAGGCATATGCTGTTCCGCCGCCGCAGAATAAAATAAATCCGGAAAATATGGCAAGTTTGGTTTTTAACAAAAATTTTGAAAAGAGCATCGAGAAATACTTTCTTGAAAATACACTTGGTTTAAGTCCGCTTCTTTGCCGTGAAATTTGCCACAATGCGAATGTCGATCCGTCCACCCCTGTGTCAGAGCTGACTACCGACGAAAAAAGGCGATTAAATAAAGCCGGCGAACACTTTGCCCATGATATTATAAATTGCGATTTCAAACCGTGTGTCATATTTGACGGCAAAAAGCCGATAGATTTCCATTGCATGGAAATAAGGCAGTACGGTTCGGACTTCACGACCGTATACTTCAACACGGTCGGTAGCGCACTGAACGAATACTACACCGGTAAGACCATCGCCGGTAAATTGGAGCAAAAGAGATCAGGACTGCTCAGGAGTGTGACAGCACATATCGAAAGGTGCAATAAAAAGCGGGTTATTCAGGAAGAGACATTGGATAAGGCGGTGGATGCGGCAAAGTACAGACTCTTCGGCGAACTGCTGACGGCCAATATCTATTCCGTACCATCTGGTGCAAGTCACATCGAGCTTGTTGATTATACAGCAGGATATAGTAGTTCCGAAGATTATTGTAACCAGAGCACTGTAGATATTCCTCTTGACGAGAGATTAACGGCAAAGCAAAATGCCCAGGGATATTTCAGGTTATATAAAAAAGCAAATGCAACGGCAACCAGCACACGAGCGATACTTGAACAGACAGCAGCCGAGTGCCGTTATCTCGAATCGGTGCGTCATGCCATCGAAGATGCAGGTTCGATCCATGAATTAAACGAAATATATGCAGAACTTGCGGATCAAAGTTATATTAAGCGCGATACCGGTAAAAACCGACCGGCAGCTAAAATACGGGAGGATGTTAAAGCTGTCCGGCCGCATGAATATACATCCTCCGACGGTTATGCGATTTTAGCCGGGAAGAACAACCGTCAGAATGACAAGCTTACCATGAAACAGGCTGCGAACGCCGATATTTGGATGCATGCGAGGAATTTGCCGGGATCGCATGTCATATTGAAAGTAAAGAATTCGGACACTATCCCGGATACGACGTTGAAAGAAGCGGCAATGATCGCCGCATACCATAGCAAGGCTCGCATATCATCAAATGTGCCAATCGATTATACGAATGTAAAAAACATAAAAAAACCACCCGGGTCAAAGCCCGGAATGGTTATTTACGAGAACTTCAGGACTATTATTGTTACTCCCGACGAATCGGTGGTGCTCAA
>CAYWGM010000027.1:0-25714 GCA_964457875.1 uncultured Eubacteriales bacterium
AATACTTGATTCTTGTACCAACAATAGGATATGATAAGGAAAAATGCTACGAGTAGCATTTTTCCATTTAGGAGGTGCGAAATGGAGATAAAAAGAGACTTCTACTTAAACAAGCTCATCCAAAAGAAACATAATGGATTGGTCAAGGTGGTCACAGGTATCCGAAGATGTGGGAAGTCTTATCTGCTCTTCGTACTTTTCAAGGATCATCTTATTAACGAAGGAGTAGCGCCGGATCATATCATTGAAATGGCTTTCGATGTTCGTGAAAACAAGAAGTACAGAAATCCTGATGTCTTCGACGATTACGCTAAAGAGAAGCTGGTTGATGGCGAAATGCACTATTTCCTTCTGGATGAAGTTCAGCTTCTCGATGATTTCGAATCTGTCCTTAATGGTCTGATTCGCCACAAAAATGTAGATGTCTATGTAACAGGCAGTAATGCAAAGTTTCTTTCAAAGGATGTCATTACAGAATTTCGTGGTCGCGGAGACGAAATCCACGTGAAGCCATTGAGTTTTGCAGAGTTCATGACTGTATACGACGGAGACAGGTACAGGGGCTTTGAGGATTTTATTCTGTATGGCGGGCTGCCTCCAGTGGTTCTGCTTCCTGCCGCTGAAGAGAAAGTCGACTTCCTCGAACGGCTCTTCCGAGAAACTTATATCAGCGACATCGTTGGAAGAAACAAGATGCGAAATGTTGGTGAAATGGAGGAATTGCTAGACATTCTGGCATCCAACATCGGGACATTAACAAATCCCCAGAAACTCCAGAATACTTTTAGAAGCGTCAAGAAATCGAGAATAACTTCAGTAACGATTTCAAAATATCTGGGATATCTTGCGGAGTCCTATTTAATTGAACCTGCAAAACGTTACGATATCAGAGGCAAGGCATACATTGAGACTCCACTGAAGTACTACTATGTTGACCTTGGACTCAGAAATGCACGCATCAACTTCAGGCAGGTCGAGATGACACACAGTATGGAGAATGTGATTTACAATGAACTCAGAATGCGTAAATTCAATGTCGATATTGGATGTGTTACCATCTCAGAACGAAATGAAAAGGGGATACCGGTTCGGAAACAATTGGAAGTCGATTTTGTATGCAACAAAGGCTCCAAGCGATACTACATCCAGTCGGCCTACGCTATCCCGGATGAAGCAAAGCGAATTCAGGAAGAGAGGCCGTTGAGGCATATAGGCGACTCATTCAAGAAAGTCATTATTACCAGGGATACACCGCATGTTCAGTATACAGAAGATGGCTTCCTGATGATGAATGTGTTTGAATTTCTTCTGAATCCAAATAGCTTAGACTACTGAGAATAGTACCAGGCACATTCCATTATCCGGAGCGCTTGTTTTTCGATTCCCGTGTCCCACCTTATGGGAGCATCATACTCACCCAGAGAGTGTAAGCGTCAAATACAGTTAGTTCCGCGGATCCGTTGAATTTTCACGACACCCATTGTATAATATTAAAAAGTAGAGCCTTTTAAGGCTATAGATTATAATGGAGTATTTATGTGATGGAAATAAAACGTGACAGGTACCTGAATCAATTAATGCAGTATCAGTGGGATGGACAGGTAAAAGTTATTACTGGAATCAGAAGATGTGGGAAGTCTTATCTGCTGCGTACATTGTTCAAAAATTATCTACTTGAGCATGGTGTTAAAAGCGAGCAGATTATCTCGATTGAATTGGATCTGACAAGAGACATCCGATATGGAAATCCGCTTGAAATGTCAGCTTTTGTCAGGGGAAAAGTTGAAGGAAACCCTGAAAACTATTACCTTTTCATAGATGAAATTCAGATGTCGGATCAGGTGAAAAATCCATATAACTTGAATGGTAAAGAAATCACTTTTTATGATGCGCTAAACGATTTGCGGGAGTTAAAAAATCTTGATGTGTATGTGACAGGCAGCAATTCGAAAATGTTGTCGTCAGACATTCTCACAGAGTTCAGGGGGAGAGGGGATGAAATCAGGATTCATCCATTAAGCTATTCTGAATATTATACGGCAGTTGGCGGAGACAAAGAAGACGCCTTTAAAGACTATGCATTTTTCGGTGGTATGCCATTTGTTTTGTCCAGACCGAATGATACGGCAAAAATGAGGTATCTTACATCACTTTTTTCGGAGGTGTATCTGAAGGATATTGTTGAGCGTAAAAAGATTGAGCGTGAAGATGTTTTATCACAGGTTTTTGACCTGATATGTTCCTCTGTCGGCTCTTTATCAAATCAAAAAAAGATCGCAGATACTTTGCGCTCCAAGGAACATATCGATGTGTCCCAAGTTACAATATCATCCTATATCAAGCACCTTGAGGATGCATTTCTTGTTTCTGAAAGTAAGCGATACGATGTAAAGGGAAGATCATATTTTGATTATCCCTACAAGTTTTATTGCGAGGATATTGGCCTCAGGAATGCTCGTATTGGCTTCAGACAACAAGAAATGACACACATAATGGAGAACATCATCTATAATGAGCTGATTATCAGAGGATTTTCCGTCGATGTAGGCGTTGTCTTTTCAAGAGAGCTCAATGCTAATGGTAATTCAGTCCGAGTGCCAGGAGAAATTGACTTTGTTGTAACAGCCGGTGGCAAGAAAACATATGTCCAGTCAGCATATTCACTTAGTACAGAAGAAAAAGAAGCAAAAGAGTTAAAACCTTTCTCGCTGACCGGCGATTCTTTTCCGAAAGTAATTGTCAGAAAAGACATCGGAAAAAGATGGTATGATGATAATGGAGTATTAAATATTGAACTTATCGATTTTCTACTCGATGAAACGGTTATATGATACCGGGATATGATGCATCCTTGATAAGAGTTCTGTAAGGAGGACAATATTTGTGTCTGCAAGTGTTTTGCCATATGCTAAAGTTTTAAATGATGGGGAAGAGATAGATTATATTGTAATAAAGTTCACCGGCTTTAATTCTAATATTTTGGTTCATGAAGAATACTGCGTTAATCCTGGCTGCAGCTGTGCTGATGCTGTACTCAGATTTATTGAACTATCTAATGATCGAGAGCCGGTAAATGACTGGTTTTTGTTAAGATTGGATATGCATACTTGGAGAGTTACCGAAAAGAAAGTACTCAACAAAATGATTAAAGCAGATAAAATGATTAAGGAATTTGTAGATAATATTGATGAATTCAAAGAAAAGCTTCTTTCTCATTTTATTAAGGCCAAGGAATATGGCAAAAAGCATTATGTGGATTACATGTCAGATAGTACGGTAAAAATGATTCTTGACGGGAATGTGATTGCATATTCCGAAATATTTGGCAGTTGTGATATAGATAAATTCTCTTTTGAATTTAACGAAACCGAGAAGTGGTTTTTTGATGACCAGTATTGTTCAAACCCTAAATGCCTTTGTAACGAGACAGTGCTGACATTTTTTAAAATAGATGATTCAAAAAAAACACAGGAGCCGGAGTTTGCTGTCAGGTTGAATATAAACAATTTCAAATATGATATTGAATTCAACAAGTGTGGAACAAATAGGATTTCTGAGGTTATTAAATTCCTTCATGATAGTAAGCCGGAAGTTTTTGGTATTTTAAAGAGGCGGTATAATGAAGTAAAGAGCGCTTCAAAAGAAATAATTAAGAAATTCGGCTCAGATGAAAAGAAGGAAGAACTTCCAAATATCAAAGTTGGACGAAATGATTCTTGCCCTTGCGGCAGTGGCAAGAAATATAAAAAATGCTGCGGAAAGTGATGGAACCATAAATGGTTATTTTGCTTTTTGGTGTAACTAATGTAGGAAAAACTGTAACAGGTGAGAAGCTTGCCGAAAAATTGAATTATTCTTTTATTGATATGGATGAAGAAATAAAAAAGAGATTTCAGACGACCTTGGAAAAATTTATGAAAGACCACCCATTTTCATATGAACGAGGTCAAATTAAGGGTAAGCTTTTAAAGGATTTGCTGAAAGAAAATAAAGATAACATTGTTATTGCAGTAAGTCTAATTTATTATTCAAGATTTTTTAACTCACTTTTAGAGCTGGAAAAAGTAATTGCTATTGAATTACAGGACTCAGTGGAACACATTTTTGATAGATTGGTTTTTTCTGATGAGAATGATAATGTCTATAAAGCTGATTTATATAAAGAAGAGCATAAAGATTATTATATTAAAGATATACACGAAGATATTATATATGCCAGAAGGATTTTTAAAAAAATCGAGAATAAGTATTTCATAAATAATCGTCCCGTAGACCAAGTTGTTGATGAATTAATGGTTAAAATACAAAATATGGCATGAGGGCGAGACAATTAATATTGGGATAGATGCGTTTGGCAGATATTCTTGAGTATCTTAATACTGAGCCAAACCTAAAAGGTAAATTAGCTCTAAAAGGTGGCACAGCAAAACAGATGACAAAATAGTATTTTTTAGCCATGTTTACAATCATGCTTATTTGGGTTATGATATAAGCGTAATTGTAAAGAAGGTGATGTTATAGATTATCTATCAGAATTAGAAAAGCTTATTAAACGGAAAAATGGTATTATTACAACCAAAGATGTAACGAATGCCGGAATTCCACGCACTTATATATCTAAATATGTTTATAATAATAATCTTGAACATACTGAACGGGGCATTTATGTTGCGGAAGATTCCTTCCCAGATGATATGTATATGCTGCAATGTAGGTATAAGCAGGCTATATTCTCCCACGATTCAGCCTTATTTTTGCACGACCTAACAGATCGAGTGCCACTTCAGAATACGGTAACTGTTAAATCCGGATACAATACCGAAAATATCAAAAAATCCGGATCAAAAGTATATATGGTGAAAAAAGAGCTTTATGAGTTTGGCCTGACTACTCTCCAAACAGCATTCAGCAATCCGGTTAAGGCTTACGATATGGAACGCACAATCTGTGATATTGTCAGGAGCCGAACGAATATTGAGATCCAGGTCTTTACCGATGCGTTGAAAATGTATGTGAGGCGCAAAGACAAGAATTTGCATAATCTTATGGATTATGCTCAACAATTCAGAATTCAAAGCATTCTCAGAAAATATCTGGAGGTGCTGCTGTGAAAACATCCACTCAACTGAAAGCGTTGATCAGGCGAAACATTGTTTGACGGAGTAAAGACTCCGCTGAAAGAAGGCAAGGTCAGATGAATGTAAAATTTGATCCAAATAACGTCGTTATTAAACTCTGTATGAGTGGGATGAGTCTGGAAGATGATGGAAACATCGAAGATGCAACCATGATGTTTAATAAGGCATGGCATGAAGCAACAGATGATTATGAAAAATTTATTGCGGCTTATCATTTAGCTCGTCGACAAGAGAATATTATAGACAGATTAAAATGGATGGAAGCATCTTTACAGTGTGCACTAAATATAAATGATTATAATGTTAAGAGTGCATACCCGACGTTATATTTAAACATTGCCAAATGTTATGAGGAGCTGTGTGATCCTGATAATGCAAAAAGAAATTATGAATTGTCAAATTCATATAAGGGTGCACCTTCTGATGAAGGACCATTTTATCATGGGACAAAGGCGGAATTGCAGATTGGTGATTTACTGACGCCGGGTGGAAATTCAAATTACAAACCCGGGCTTAAAATGAACCACATTTACTTCACCGCTAATGCAAATGGCGCAGGCCTTGCAGCAGCATTAGCAAAAGGTGAAGGGAGAGAACGCGTTTATATAATAGAACCAACAGGTGAATTTGAAAACGACCCAAATCTTACAGACAAAAAATTTCCGGGTAACTTAACACGTTCTTATCGCTCACAAGAGCCTTTAAGAATTATTGGTGAAGAAACAAAGTGGGCGAAATTGACAACTGCGGAGCGAAGTGAATGGCACCAAAAATTAGCCAAAAATAGGGGCGAAATTATTAACTGACAAATTTAATATGAAAAATATATCGATGTGGTATATGCGTAGATAATAATAAATGCTGTAATTAGCAATTGGAGGAAGTTTATAATGGACAGTACGGGTAAACCCAGGTTATCATTTTTGGATAAATTCCTTACGCTTTGGATATTTATCGCCATGGCAATAGGGGTTGTTAGCGGTTACCTATTCCCCGGGCTTGCCGGATCGTTAAGTTCCTTAAGTACTGGGACTATATCATGGCCGATAGCGATCGGGCTTATTATCATGATGTATCCGCCGCTCGCTCGGGTAAAATACGAAGAGATAGGAAAAGTGGTACAGAATAAAAGGGTATTTGCCTTTTCTTTAATTCAAAATTGGATAATTGGACCGATCCTTATGTTTGTCCTTGCTGCGCTTTTACTTGGAGATAAGCCGGGGTTTGCAATAGGGCTTGTCATAATCGGACTTGCAAGATGCATTGCAATGGTGATCGTATGGAATACCCTTGCAAAGGGTGACAACGAATATTGCGCAGCTTTAGTGGCGTTAAACTCAATATTCCAGATACTATTATACACAGTATATATTTATTTCTTTGTAACACTGGCGCCAAAGTGGCTGGGGTTCTCGTGGGGCGGTCAGGCAGTCGATGTGTCGATGTGGGATGTTGCGAAAAGCGTATTTATCTATTTGGGGATTCCCTTTGCAGCTGGCCTTGTAACAAGATTCAGTTTGATAAAAGCAAAATCGATGGAATGGTATGAGAAGGTATTTATCCCGAGAATGTCGCCACTGGCTTTGATTGCGCTTCTATATACCATAGTGATCATGTTTGTCATAAAAGGCGAACAAATTATAAAATATCCCGGAAATGTAGTAAGGATTGCATTTCCGCTGCTAGTATATTTTGCGATCATGTTTTTTGCAAGTTTTTATATGTCATATCGGGGAAAATTTCGGTACGATCAGACAGTTACATTATCATTTACAGCGGCAAGCAATAATTTTGAGCTGGCGATTGCTGTTGCCGTGGCTGTATTTGGAATTGCGTCAGATGTCGCTTTTACCGCGGTTATCGGCCCGCTGGTCGAAGTGCCGGTAATGATCGCATTGGTAAATGCGGCGTTATATTTCAAACGTAAGTATTTTGATGAAAAGGGATACCGTTGAAGGGATTTTCCGTCGACATAGGCGTTGTCTTTTCAAAAGAGCTTAATGTCAGATTCCATATTTTCCAGTTACCGAATTCTTAAATAAGGGAATATGAGGAGGAGCAAAGGTGAAGACAGTGAATGTGACTGCCAACAGAATTAGTATTGCAGCTGAAATATACAGGCAATACTGGCTGAATCTGGCGTATTTGTATGCATGGAGCGCCACGCCTTGAGCTACTGCGACACCAAGAAGCAGTGAAAAAATATCAAGTATAAGTGATTCAATGCCAAGTGCTCCGGTGTAGGTGTAATAAAAGCACAGAACTGCCAATGGGCATAGCAGCCCCGCAACTGTACAGGAAGTAAACCATTGGTTTGCAGAGATTTTATTATTCTTACCAAGGATAATGTACCCTGTAGTCCACCAAATGAGCATAGGCCAGAAAGTCAATTTTAAATGCTCCCACACGCTTTCATTAACTGGCGCGAATATCCCTGCAATTGTCGAGTTGCCTGACCATTCAAAGATATTGTGCATTAAAAAACCGACGATGAAGAGGACAGGAATGCCTGAAAGAATCCAGTACCGGGCGGGATTTCTTGAAGTTATGACTGAAGATTTGGACACAATCGACCACATCCTTTATCTGTTTACTAAAGTATACGCCAAAATGGCTTGACCCTATGATATTTATATCAATCTTCGTTGATAGATACTATCGATTAAAGTGTGGAGAAATTCGAAAAGATTATGACAAATCAAGAAATATATATTTGACAAATCAAGAAGTGAGACATATAATAAGCGTCCGCAAAGGGGGTAGTAGCAGGATGCGACATCCTTTTAACATCTTTTTCGCACGTCAGTTGTCCGGGATCAAACTCAATTTACAATCTAAAGAAATCCGGGTATAATATCTTTAGGTTTATCCAAGGAGGTAAACGCTATGCCAAATATAAAATCCAGTACCGACCTACGTAACAACTATAATGATATCTCCACCTTCTGCCATGAAAGCCGTGAGCCTGTCTTTATTACAAAAAACGGACAGGGGGATTTGGCGGTCATGAGTATTGAGACTTACGAAGCACTAAGCGGCAGGTTAGAACTCTATCATCTGCTTGACGAAGGCAGAGTGGCTATCAAAGAGGGTAAAAAACGTCCGCTTCAAGAGGTTATGAAGGATATCAAACGGGGTATCTCTGATGGCCAAATATAGGGTGGAATATAGGGTGGATGTATCTGAACCGGCGGAAAACGACCTCAGGGACATTGTCCGGTATATTGCTTCTCAACTGTCCGCCCCCATATCGGCTCTGAGTATGATGGAGCTTCTCGAAGAAGCAATGGCGGGTCTGTCGGATATGCCGCAGCGCTGTCCGCTTGTTGAAGATGAGCGCTTATCCCAAATGGGATACAGAAAGCTAATCGTAAAAAACTACGTTGTATTCTTTTCCATCGATGAGAAGACCAAGGTGGTAGATGTCGAAAGAATCCTGTACGGCAGGCGCGATTGGCTCAGAATTTTATAATCTATGCATAAATTTCTTAGTTGTATTATATGTCAAAATATTGTAGAATCAATTTTCAAATTTAATTGACTTATCAAGAGTCAGGTAGAGAGTTGGCTCGAGAGGAGGTGGTCATAATGGTTGAATCATAGCCTTCTTGCCAGGTTACGGCAGGAAGGCTTTTTTAACGGCTTTATATCTAAATAATTGAATGGAGGCGTGTTTTATGGAAATCAAACGAGTGGGGCACAAGTAAACTGTTGTTTCGCAAGATAGTGCTTCGAAAACAGGGCATAAAGGCGGTATCCGCTAAAGAAGCTATAAAGGATATGACGCCCGAACAACGGGGAAAATTCCTTGAGGAGAGAAACAGGAAATTTATAAATCCTCTTCTCGATTTGAATATTGAAATGCTTGAACAAAAAGAAAGGCGGCTTAAGATTAAACGTGTGAAATAGAGGCTGCCTTGATCCGTAAAAATGGAGAACCCTATTGACGCTACCTTTGACTTATGGAACTGATATGCTTAGTGGATCTATTATTGGCACGAGCATGCTGTCACCTGTGCTTAGCGTACTGTGCATTATTTGGAGTAATGCATAAAATAATGTTAAATAATACCAGAATTCTGTGTATTAATTAATAAATAGCACAGTTTCAGCTGTAATATAGCATGTTATACCAAAAATAATCACACATTACTTAAAATATTGCACACCCCGCCCCCTTGCAGTATGATTCTACTGCTGGTCTTCCTCATCCTCACTTATCCTCAGATGCCTTCTTGTTCAATAATCGCTAATTCCCATTTACCATGCATGTGCGTGCCTGTAAAAGTCACCGCAAAACTGTCGGCAATGATGAGGGATAGCATTATATAAAACTAGTAAGAACGCTTGTTCAAAATTAAATGTCTGATATAATGAAGACATCGGATGAATGCAAATATATGTTACTTAAATAACACTAACGAATACTTACGAATGCTCACGGGGTTAGGAGTGGGAGTAGCAATAATATGACCAGAGAAAATGCAAAGAAAATTTTTGAACAAAATAACCGCACATCAGACGCCGTCCGTTGCCCTAACGGAAGGGCAATTACCCGTAAGCAGCTTGATTCTTATGCAAGGGCGGCGGTGAATCTATATGGCATTATCAGCCGTGATGATTTTGTTAATATTTTTAACAAACAAAACGTTGACCAGACGAGCAACGAGGAGATTTATATCCTCCTCCTGCCGCTTGTGTTAAAGGACGGCTGGTACGGTTTTTATAAAGAGTACATCGTGCATTATTCGCTTTTCGAAGACTTTGACCAAGCCGATTATTTACTGAGGCACCAGGCGGACAAACCCCGCTACATACCCGAAAAAGACGAATTTCTTAAATATATCATTGAAGATTATGAGGACAACGATCACTGGTGGAATGTACGCTGTTTTATACGGGACGTTTTTGGCTGCAGTAAAAATACCTCGGAAGGCTATGAGGAAATCAGGAATTATATAACTTACGGCGATGGGATAAGGGAATTGGGCTCCATTCTGAACAGGCATAATCTAATATTCAGCGGCGAAGAACAGCTGCAGAAGTTTTTAAATATTATTATGCTTGCAAAAAACAACACACGTATCTGGGAAAATAACGGATACACACCATCCGAGCTTCGCGAGATTATTAACCAACGCGATAAAAATATTGTTAAGTTCCCAACACTGCAAAGACAGAAAGTCGGACGCAACGACCCCTGCCCATGCGGAAGCGGCAAGAAATACAAGAAATGCTGCGCTATGTTTGACGACGCCAAAACAGCGCAGTTAAGTCCTGACGAGTGCAGACTTTTCTATGAGACATGGTATGGCTTAATGGGTTTTGTCAATGAACGGGCAGGTGTAATAAAAGCCAAGATCAAGCCCGAGTATCCTAACACCGTCAGCGATATGATGGTACACAAAGTCAGAGAAGTACTCTGGGAAAAGCCGGAGATGATAGATGAATATATCAGTAAAACCGAACTACCGCAAGAGAAAATCGACATTTTGAAGCGGTGGAGAACGAACTATAAAAAAGGAATGTTCTTTATTTTAGAGTATCAGCCGGAATATGCCGTTGCAATCGCTACGAACAAGCAGGGTGAAGACAGGCTTTACGGGATAAAAGGGATAAGCAATTCAATTGCAAACGCACTGCGGCGAGACTTACCCGCTCAGATTGAAACTGTTTTACTTCCGTTTAAAGGTAAGATCATCTATGACAGTTTTATGGGCTCTATGCCGATAGGATTTGCGGAAGGCGCAAAGGCGGTTTTCCGTGAGATGTATGATAAAGCGATAAAACACGGGATCATTACGAGCTTGGAATGAAAAATTGGATGCGATAGGCAGCAGGCGCAGCAGGTAAGGAGGCTGTAACAAATGCGTAATATCTACAAAAATGGAATATATATCCTTTTGGGTGTGCTTGTCTGTCTGATTACAGTGTCCTCAACCGGTTGTAGAGAATCAGCAAATACAGCTGCTAACGATAATCATTCCGACAATGCAAAGGCTATCTCAAAAATCCTTGAGGACACCGATCTGGATGAAGATCTTCGTGAAATATTGCAATCTAAATCAGAAAAGCCTCCGGCAACAAGCTTTGACTTGATAGATAACGATTTCGAATCCGGTACACTGACAAGAGAAGCAGCAGTACTTCTTAAGCTCACCGCTGCCTATTCTTCTGATAAGCTGGCAAAGAAATACCGCGGCGCCGCGCCCAACATTTCAGCCCCGCATTCCGATGCCCTACGCCGGGATATACAATGGGTTATGAACAATTTTGAGGAATTCGATGAACCGCTCCGGGAGAAATTCAGACCCTTTATTCTCAGGCCTGATGACCCAAATAGCTTTTTTAATCCCGACAATAAAAATAAAGAGGGATCCATCCTGCAAAAGCTCGCTTTTACCCGTACCGCCTATGCCAGTGAACAACGCTGGAAGTCGTTGGATTTTGCTGTTTCCGGCAAGCCCAATGCTGGTACGATATACTATTACGAAAACGCACTTACTGCTGACGGTATACCGATGAAACAAAAGGCCGCAGCAGTTAAACAAGCTTTGGAAAAAGCTTGGCCAATGTACAAAGGGTTGCTGCATAACGAGCCGGACAGGCATCTGGCTCTTTATTTGATGGATTTGCAAATAGCCACCAGCAATCAAGCTGGCGCCGCTTACTATAGCCAGGACAAGACAACCAAGGAATTGCTTAATTTTTATATTGGAGTGGACTGGTCTCTTTCTGGGGATTATCTTAAATCAGTCTCAGCCCATGAGCTTTTCCATATCTTCCAATATCACTCTATGAGGGAATATGAAGAACTCGAGGCCTGGTGGCTGCAGGAGGCTACCGCAGTATGGGCGGAAAACTTTGTCTTCCCTCTTGTCAATAGAGAACATAGCTATCTGGACTTCTTTTTCGGAAGTTTGGAGGATCAATTTATTAATAAGGGCGGTTCCAAAGATTATGCTGGTTATATGCTCTTTTTCTTCCTGAGCGAACGGTACCGTAACGATAGTATAATAGCGGATATTATCCTTACTACCAAAGGCTATGATATCGCGACATACATCATGAACGCACTGGAGGATTTCCCGGATACCTATGCGCAATTTGCCCTTTGGAACTGGAACGCCAAACCGTGGAAAATGTACAGCGACAACGGGACCTTCCCGGCAAAGCGCCCTTATGGCACAGCACTGCAGAACATGGTTCTGCAAAATGCCGCCATTGCGGAGGATGATATAGTTTTGCCGCCGGGCGCCATTGGATACAAGTATTATCATATCGCCGACAACAATATCAAGCGCGTCAAGTTTGACTTTACAGATATGCCATGGGACGGCAACCTGCATGTCCAGGCTCTTTATAAGGTCGGGAATCAATGGCTGCACAGAGATTGCACCGATCTGAATTCGGTCATTTTTTGCCGCAGCAAGCCTTCCGAGAAAATCAAGGGTGTTGTGCTGGTATTCTCCAATGCGGATTTGAAGACGCCCACCGAGTTGTCAATGGAACCCCTTCAGCTCACATATGAAGTTGACACAACCGGCGAATGTCCACAAACCATAAACGGATATACGAAAATAACTGAGACTATGACATACCGCGACGGCAATGCTTCCGCCAGTATGGTTATCAATTATTATTCCGAGGATGAGCTGGAATACGATGAGGCAAGGGATGCCTACGTTATAACCAAGCGCAGCCTGACCTATACATTAAGTTCAGATAAAAACTTCCCCGATACGGCGGTATTTGGCCTTGGGGGTAACGATACCACAGGCTCAGGTACTCTTGTGGAAACCTACGATTTGCACGATGCGCCAATCAGATTTGAGCGGGCACAAGGCGGTGGAGGCTACCTCGTACCTGATCCTGAAACAAATAAAAGAGACTGGGTGAAATTCAATGACACCGTTCTCGGGGCATATAATGACAATCCTATGGGAATCGCGTTAATATATTTAGGCGCAACAGGCGGTATAGACGTAATGCCCGAAGAAATCGATGAAAACATGGTGAAAGGAAATCGCAGCAATAAGGTTAGCATCGATGCCAAGATGGAAATGGAAACGACCATGGATTTTTCTTACAATCTTAAATGAATCAAATAAAGCATATAATAAGGTGTAATTGAAAGGGGCGTAAATATGTATTGTGCAAGTTGCGGAGCTAAAATCGAGGATAATGCAAAATTCTGTGCCAATTGCGGTAATCAGTGCGGCAATCAATGCGGTAATCAAAATGAAGTTGTGGCATCTGCGGAAATGAATACTTCGGCTGCAAGTATCAATACATTCAAACCCGCCAGGTCCGGCGGAAAAAAGAAGGCGCTGGTCGTCTTCGGAATATTTCTCACTGTGCTTCTTTTGGCAGCAACCATTTTTCTGTTTATAAAAATGCAAACAGGATTCATCGGATGGGCTATCGCAGTTGGCTTACTTGTGATATCGGGGATCCTGCAAAAGTACCTGTCGTTAAAGGGTATCAAAATATCCTTGATTATTTTTGCTGTAACATTGATCGCAGTTGCCGTAACTTTTACTTTTACGACAAAACTGGGGGAAGGCAGGCTTTTATCAATTTTCAAATCCGACAGTACTGATATCAAATCCGGCAGTACTGATTCGGGGACCGATACGAACAAGGACAAAATCATTTACAACGTATCGTCTGTTGTTTCAATCGGGGCCGACCGTAAAGATCTTGGCAATATTATTAACGGGCAATACTTTTTTGACGATGGATCGAACTGCTATTATTCGAGCTATGACAGTAATGATGCCGCACATATCTATAAAATGGACAGATCCGGCAATGCAGCTCCGATTTTTAACGGATTTGGCTGGTCGCTTGTCGTATATAAGGAATGGCTTTATTTTTCAGGAAATGAGGGAGCGCAGATCGACGGTACTTACAACCTGTATCGTATCAGGACGGACGGCGGCCAACTCCAAAAGTTAAACAGCGGTTTTTGTTATAATATGAGCTTCTATGATGACTGGCTCTATTATATTAAAAAGGATAACTATACTTCAACGGCATATAGTTATTGCCGTTCAAAAATAGATGGCAGCAATGAGGAGGCATTAATTGTTGACGGCGGGAATTGCGGCGTCATATTTGAAGACAGGATCTATTTTCTTGACAATAAAGGGATCGTATGTAATTCCAAGCCGGACGGAACCGACAGGAAGATTATAATTCAGGATCCTATCAGATATTTCATTATCGGCAACGGCAGAGTGATATACCTTGATATGAATTCGGAAATCAAATCAGCGGCTATTGACGGCAGCGACATAAAATTCATAAAACGGGCAATGGGTGGCGTGACGCCATATACCATAAACTCTTATAAAGACACGGTATTTTATACATATCTTGAGGGTGATTACCTTGCCGACAGGAGCGCCTACAAATACCAGTTGTCCAGTATAAAATTTGACGGCACTGACGACAAAAAACTATATGACGGCATCTCTTATGGATGCTATATAAATGTTTTGAATAAAACCGTATATGTGTTGGATTATGCAAAAGGTTCGGCATCCGGAACAATGACGGCGATTACCAGAAATATGGACTTCAATGGGGGCGATGTCAGCGAATTGCCGCGGTAAGTGATTTATAGATTATTTTAGGAGCCTTAAAATAATTTACCGATAATGAATAAAGGAAGGTGTTCATCGGGTATCCGGAAATAATGTCCGGGTATCTGTTTTTTGAGGGTCTAGATGATATATTGAACGGTCAACTGTGCAAAAATTGAAGTAATGCATAGAATATTGTAATATTATACCAAGATAACTATACATCAATTAAGAGATTGCACAGTTTGGGCTATAAAATGGATTATTATACCAAAATAATCATGAATTATTTAAATTTTTGCACACTGCAAAACTATCTGCCATTAGCGACTATTGAGAAAGTTAAGAGGAATTTACCATTGTTGAGAGGGTTCGAGCCTGAGGGGGTTATAAGGTTGATCCTTTGATTACCCGGCATGCATCTTTCCGGGGAATCCATATCTTTTCTTGGCAATTCTGCCCACATTAATTATAATATAAGCAGAATTGATTCCACTATCATAATACACCAATGAAAATCGTAGTATTTATATGAAATCGGCTGTCTGCCAGCCCGACCCGTCGGATTGCGATGAGGGCGTTACTCCCCTGCGCTGATTGTGGAATGTACTGTTTACGCCGGTTGGCTGAAGCAGGGACGAAGCAGGGACGAAGCAGGGACGAAGCAGGGGGAACTGATCGTGAAGATAAACGTATTGATGAAGAAACTGATAGGTGTATTGCTTATCGTTATTCTTCTCTGCCAGATGGCCGTACCGGCATTTGCAGGCGACCACGATACCGCCGGTAGTAATAATCCGGTACATATGGCACATACGGTGACGACGGCGTCGACAGCACCGGCGTCGACAGCGCCGACGTCGACAGCGCCGGCGTCGATATCGCCGACGGTGGCGGCGGTGGCGGCAAGTCAGCCCGCGCCTTTTCCCGATATGGTTTCGGAGGATAGCTGGTCATATAAGGCGCTGACCGCCGCGGTAGATGCCGGACTTCTGAAGGGAAGCAACGGCATGCTCAAGCCTTACGGCAATATGACCCGCGCCGAAATGGCTACCATCGTCTTGCGGGCATTGGGTCTGGAGGATACGCAAGGACGTGACCTGACGCCTTTTAAAGCAGATATAGATTCTTATAAGGACGTAGATAAAAGCGACTGGTATTTCGATGAAATCGCAATGGCTTATAAGCTGAAACTTTTTAACGGGATAAGCGGCAGCCAAATGTCACCAGACGGGAAAGTCAGCCGCGAGCAGGCTTTTACGGTTCTGTGCCGCCTGATGGGACTGGATGAAACGATTGCGGATATGTCTGCTTTGAATAAGTTCATCGACGCCGGCAACCTGTCGGCATGGGCAAAACCTTACGTGGCCGTCATGGCGCCAAAAGGCTATATTTCAGGCAGCGGAAGCGCTCTTCATCCCAAGAGCCCCATCACCAGGCAGGAGTTTGCGCAGCTCATTTACAACCTCTTTGAGAGCAATTATATTAGCGGGCAAAAAACGGCGGATATTTTATCAGGTAAAACCGTGACAGGCAATATGATCATTTCTGCATGCGGCATTACCCTTTCCAACCTCACTGTAAATGGGGACGTCATCGTAGGCGACGGCGTCGGCAGCGGAAGCGTGACCCTTGACGGCGTAACAATAAGCGGAAGGCTGATCGTCCGGGGCGGCGGCGAGAATACTATTTATCTTAAAAATACCACCGCAAATACCGTGGTCGTCGAAAAGCTTTCCGACGGGGGCGTCCGTATTTACGGCGACGACGGTTCTGCGGTTGAATATATGGAAATAGCCGACGGCAACGATATGATCGTTATCGAGTGTGACGTTGCCGGCCTTTCGATTTTTGGCAGCAGCCTGCATGTTGTTGTTAACTGCGAAGTTCAGGATATAACTGTATCGGGTGACAACAATACACTTTCAGGCAACGGCAGCATTGGCAATATAACGGTTGAAGGAGGCGTCAGCAGCGTTACTGTCCTGGCGCAATGCGAAAGCGTCGGAAACAATACGGGTAAAGCCGTTACGCTTATTGGAAAAGACGGAAAAGGCATTACCGTAGCCGCTGGAGCGACTGTTTCAATAGAAGGCGATCCGGACTCGAATGCTACGTCATACACAGTAACTTTTCATTCCAATGGCGGCGGATCTTTTAGCCCAAGATACGTTTCTGCAGGAGGCGCATTGGGCGGCCTGCCGCTTTCCTACAAAGAGAATATGATATTCCTCGGGTGGTTCACCGATGATGGCACATTTGCAAATGCAGTTACAGAGGGTACCCCGATTTATTCGGACATGGATCTTTATGCCTGCTACCTGCCGGCCGACCCCATTGCTCAAAGCAACGAGCAAACCATGACAAGCGTAGCGGACGTGGCGCCCGATTACAGCGTCACCGTGCTCTCGTCAACTCCAATGTCGGCGGAAGCGGTCAAAAACGCTATAACGATTGAATTATTAAACGAGGATGAAGAAGAATTCGGCGGCCTTTCCGTAAACAGCGGAGGCGGAGGCGGAGGCTTTGCCGTTTCGGCGGCGGAAGGCTTTACGCCCGGCAGCTCCTACACTTTGACCCTGACAGACAACGCGCTTACATTTGACGGACACGGAAGTAAGGTGCGCAAATATAACATCACAATTGCCGATCCGGAGCCGGTGCTGAACCTGCGGCTCAATGACAGCGTCAAAGCCATTCCGGCAGGTGAAATCAGCGGCGTCACACAAAACGGAGAAGCCGTCGACAGCATCTTCGCCCCACTGTTTGAAGTAGATGAAGAAGCCGAGGAAGACGACGGTACGCTTACAGGAACGTTTATTTATTCCGGCGGCATTGAAATTTATATAGGCGACGCGCTGGCAATATACGAAGGGACAGCGCCGGGTGAACGCATGGCGGGTGTAGATTACTCCGGGCAGAATATAGCGTATGTGACCGTCACCGGGGTAAGCGGCAGTACGATAAGCTATACAAAAGCCGAAGCGGCGGATGTGCTGTTCACGCCCGAAATATTCCCTATAAATATTGCGGATGACGAAGACGGGGACCCGGACAATTCATCTGTAACTATAGAAATCGGCAAGATAACCGATATCGACGAGCTTTTTACACAATTGGGATATGATTTGGGAATTGATTCCTCCACTGTCGTCGAAGCGGGCGATTTTCTGGCGTTCTATGAAGAGCCGCTGGATGCCGGCGCACTGATCGGATATGCGAGGATCACGGAGGTAATGACCGGCGGCGTTTACTATGTCATCACCTATGAAACTGTAACCATAGACGAGCTTCTTGGCAGTATGGACATAGCGGCTTCTCAGGAGCTCACATATGATCAGCTCGCCGAAAACGCGGATATGGAGCAGCTGCAAGGGCAGCTCCGGCAGCAGGTAACGGAAAGCGGCTTTATTGACGCCGCATCGGAGTTTTTGGTAAAGCTGGCCAACACGGACGAAGATACCAGGGAACAGGTCATTGATGAGCTCGGTATAAAAGACTTTCGCATGACCAGAATGGATAGCCCCGTATTGATCGCTTCCTCCCGGAACGTTATGCCGGATTTTTCCTTACTCATGGCAGGAATGGGGGGGCCCGTCATGCTCGCTGCCTCCCAGAACGTTGATGTGGATTTTTCCTTCTCTATAAGTCCGAATCTCGACCATTATGCAGGGCAGCAAGGTCTGAAATGCGACATTACGGTTACGTGCAATATATCATTGGGCGATAATGTAAGCATTACCGTTACAGGCACATTTACGCAGGAAATAAAGATCGAACTCGACATTACCGGCGAGGCCACGTTGGCGTGGGCGTTATTTATCCCGATCCCGATCGATTTCACGGCCGACGCGTCAGTATCGATCTACAGCTACACCTCCCTGGCTCTGAACGCGCTTTTGACCACCAGCAGCGGCAAAAAAGACCTGGATATCAGGCAAAAGATCGCGGAACTTGACTATACGGGTACGGGCGCCCTCCCGCCGGAAGAGAAGAGCAAGACGGTAAGGGAATTTTACGAGATCTATCAGGAGATGCTCGCACAGGAACACGACTACTTCGAGCTTTTTAAAATCCCTATCGTAAGCTTTAAAGGCGGCGTCGACCCGCTCCATATCATCGGATTCGGCGTATCGGTGGATTTCGTGGTCTCCGCGGACGCTAACGTATCCCTGGGGATCGAGTTCGGGTATGAAAAGGCGACCCGCTATTCCGTTCATCTCGAATCGGGTTCCAAAAGGGCCGAAACCAAGCAGACCGAACTTGTCGACGGCGACTACTCTTTTATCGTTTACGTTATGGGCACGTTAGGCCTCAGGGCGGGCATAAAAGCGACGGTCGAAATCGGCTTTATCGACGTCGATCTGGATTCTATCGGTTTTTCTGTGGAACTGGGCGCCTATTGGAGGATGTGGGGCTTCGTGTATTACGAGCTGGTGCACGAGAATAATGTGACCACTTCGCATTACGGCGGCGGGGTATATATGGAGCTCGGCATATATCTTGAGATCGATTTTATAGCCCAGGTGTTCAATAATGAATTCGAGTATGTCGTGACGCTGTACGAAAATGAATGGCCGCTGCTCAAAATAGGGGACCGGTATTACGTTTTCGACTTTGAATATGTATTGGATGCCGACACCGACGATATCGATTTAAATAACATCAACACTTTTACTCTTCCTGACACATTCCGCAAAATGTATCAAATGGACTATAAAACCGGTAGTATATCCGTGCAGACATTTTTACCCGGGGAGTTTACCTACACGGTCGAGGAGGATAACTATCACGCATTCTCGGTGGGCGCGCAGAATAATATTAGTGTGCATCCCCCGGCGGGAGTCACATCTGCTTCGGCTAAGCTTGTTGTATCCTGGAACAAGAATCCGCTGTCATTTACCTCCTCGCCGATGTCCCGTACCTTCGTACTGAATTGGAGCGGGCCTGCCACAGGCTCCTACTGCTACTACTTCGAGACGAACGGCGGCAACTACATAAACAGTAAAAGAATCGGCTACGGGTATAAATTACAGGTTTTACCGACGCCGTGGCGCATCGGTTATACTTTCACCGGCTGGTTTACCAACAGTGATTTCACCAGCGCGCTCGGCCCGGATGAGATACCTGACGCCGACATAACGCTGTATGCGAGGTGGCAGCCGAATTATGTCGACTACACTGTACGACACTACGAGGAGCAATTGGACGGCACGTATCGCCTGTATTCAGCCGTGACGGAACATGGCTGGGCGGACCAAAACATAACCGCTCCGGTATGGAATCTGGACGGCTATATATCGCCGCAGGCGCAAACAGTCACCGTAGCGCCCGACAACAGCACGGCAGTGGAGTACTACTATGGCCTTGAAGACTATACTTACACATTTAAACCGAATAACGGAGGCGACAATATCATTGTCACAGCTAAATACGGCTCCAGGATACATGCGCCGTCCCTGGTAAAGCCCGGATATGCTTTCATGGGCTGGGATCCGGCTGTTCCGTTGTATTTGCACGATGATGACGTGACTTATGAAGCCCAGTGGGCGCGCAATGAATACGCCATCGCTTACGGCCTCGCAGGCGGCAGCGTCACGGGCCAAAATCCGGCGACATTCAACATTGAAAGCGCCGGCATTACCCTTATCAATCCGACCAGGACGGGCGGCTATGTCTTCGCCGGCTGGACCGGCACGGGGCTGTCGGCTCCCGCCATGACCGTGACGATTCCGCAAGGCTCGACCGGGAACAGGTACTACACGGCGACCTGGACCACTTTCCACAGGTATGACATAAGGCACATCCGCGAGAATCTGAACGGCGTTTATTCGCTGATGGAACTCGAATTCGGTGCAGGCGGGGCCGGGCTGGAGACGAATGCGCAGCCCAAGACCTATGAGGGCTTCACGTTGCGCGAGCCTGTTGCGCAACAGATCATAAGCGCTCAAAACGACACGGTCGTCAGCATATACTATTCCCGCAACAGCTATACAGCCACCTTCGGCGCGAACGGCGGAGAAGGCGGCGGCGCGCAAAGCGTTAAATACGGCGGTTCCATCTATGCCGCATATGTCAGCACTGTGTCTGTCAGCCGTGAAGGCTATGTTTTAACCGGCTGGAGCCCGGCGATTTCCGCCGGCTCGACCATGCCGGCGCATGACGTGACCTATACGGCGCAATGGACGCCGTCAGACTACACCATTACTTACAACCTCGCGGGCGGCAGCGTCGCGGGTACAAACCCGGGAGGGTACAACGCCAACAGTGAAGCGATCACGCTCACAAACCCGACAAAACAAGGCTACATCTTCGCAGGCTGGACAGGTACGGAGCTCTCCGAGCCGACTCTTTCGGTGACGATCCCGACAGGCTCCACGGGAAACAGGCAGTACACGGCGAACTGGACGGAGGATGACGATTACCATACGCTGACTTTCGACGCCAACGGCGGACAGGGCGGAGTCACGCTCCGAGTGATGCCCGGCGAAACGATCACGCCGCCGATAGTCACCCGTACGCTTTACATTTTCAACAGTTGGAGCCCGGAGGTACCGGACATCATGCCTGATTCTGATCTGACCCTCATTGCCAACTGGGATCCGATTTGCAACGTCTTCAAATTCGACATGAACGGCGTCGATGTTTGGGCAATTCCGGAGGACGTGTATTGTTGGTCCGATTCGCCCGGTCAGCTGCCCAATCGTGTCGGCGCCGTGTATGATCCGGAGGATCCGGACAGCGACGTTAATTTGGCCGGCTGGAGTACGTCAAAAGACGGCACGACGGGGAAAACCTTTGGCAGGGGAGACTTTGTCTACGCCCTGACGCCTTTTGACGGCGCCGAAGTCACCATGTACGCCCAATGGAAGCCGCGCAATGCATTTGGGGTCTTTGACGCAATGTACATGATTCCAGGCCAGGCGTTTGGTTTGGACGAAAATGGTACAGTCACGGACGAGGTGTACGACGCCTCCGTAAGCGGGGAAAAACCGGTGTTGGCATATCCTGTGTCCTCGGCTCCCTTTATGTATTTCAGGGTTAAAAAGACCGGCGACAGTGACAATCCGATAGCCCTTTATCTGTATAAGTGTGATGGGATATACGACCCGGTTGATGATTTCTCAGGCTATCCGCTGGTACCGTATGACCCGGAAAATTCCGACGATCCATACGGTGCGCCGGAAGGCTCGCTGATCGGCTCCGGGAACAACGACGGCCTTACGCCGTTGTGCAAGTCGCTGCTTCAAAATAAATACGGAATCGACTGGGCGAAAGGTCTGGTGACGGTCGGGAATATCATCATGCTCTGGGAGGACAGCAGAGACGGTTACGATAATGTGGGATTCGTATTTGAAAGCGTCAACGGAGTCCGTTACTTTATCGGCGGAAGGGAATCTTACAGCTATGGAATGGAGTATCAATATGAAATTTTAGACTTCGGATACACCGTGACCGACCCCGATCCAACCATGACTGAGGTTGACGAGATAAACTGCTATAAATCCGGCCCAATTTCATCATTTGGTTAATACAACAGCCTTATTTTTCTGAGAATATGGCAATAATGCCGACAACGGCTAGAATTATGCCCATTCCCAACAGCACGACCGGAAAAGACCCGCTATTGGTTTCTTTGCCGGAAAGGTACGCTAAGATAAACAGCACGGCGCTAAGTCCGAATGGCGCCAAAACCCTGACGATTTTCATTTTGTTACCTCCATCTTGGTTATTATTGTAATAAGTATACCATAGCATGGAATTATATATGATATTGACATATTTTATCGGGGTTAATAGAATTGACTTGTAATTTAACCAACATTTATTCAAAGAAATTGTTTGTTAAGTAGGTGCAAAATGTATGGGCAGTGACATTTCAGCGAATTGCAAATACATGGAGAGCCCTTCGGAAGAATGCTTCAGGGCGGCTTTTGAAAACTCAATCACACCATTAGTACTGCTGGACAAGCAATTCAACTTCATCAAAGTAAACCAGGCGTATGCAAATGCATGCCAGAAGGATATCAGGGAATTTCCCGGTAAAAACCATTTTGACATGTATCCATCTGATGCTAAAGCTATTTTTGAAGATGTAATCAGAACAAGGACTGCGTTTAAAATATCTGCGCGGCCGTTTGAGTTTCCCGACCACCCCGAATGGGGAGTTACATACTGGGATTGGTCTTTGACGCCGTTGCCCGATGCCGATGGTGAAGTTGAATTCCTGCTGTTTTCTTTGAACGACGTGACCAGACAAAAAAAGATTTTGAATAGCGCTGAGGCGCGATTCCGGTCAGTGCTGGAAAATTCTATCGACATAATCTACCGTATGAACGTACAGACCGGTCATTATGACTATGTAAGTCCGTCTGCTGAGACTATCATGGGCTATACCCCCGAGCAGTATATGGCGATGAGTTTCGAGGAAGCACTGGCCATGATCCACCCTGATGATTTACCTGCGGTTCGCGCAGCTATGGAGCGCCTAAATGAATCGGGAAACGAGGAGGCGATATATCGGCAGCTTGCCAAAAATGGCGAATATCGCTGGATATCCAATCAAATGTCACTGACCAGGGATAACGCGGGTCAGCCGTTGCACAGGAACGGCAATATTCGCGATATTACCGGGATCAAGCGGGCCGAAAAGTCTCTCCTGGAATGCGAATCGAGGCTGCGTGCGCTTATGACGGCAACGTCGGACATCATATACCGGATGAGCCCGGACTGGAGGACCATGGGCAGGCTTTACGGGCACGGGTTCCTGGCTTATACCGAGGAACAGGACATGTGCTGGGTCGATAAATATATACACCCTGAAGACCAGCGGTTTATAATGGGTAAAATAAATGATTGCATAAGGGACAAAAGGATTTTCGAACTTGAGCACCGTATGCTTAGATCAGACGGAAGCATCGGCTGGGTCTATTCAAGGGCTATCCCGCTGCTCGATGAAGATGGGGAAATCATTGAATGGTTTGGGATAGCCAACAATATAACCGGACGCAAGCAAAACGAAGATATGATCCAAAGAAAGAATTCGATTCTTCAGGCAATCAACCAGATATATGAAAAATCCGTTTCCTGTCAGACTTTCAGCGAACTTGGACAGGCCTGCCTCGATATCGTAAATTCTGTAACAAAAAGCAAGATCGGATTTATCGTGGAAATAAAAGAAGACGGACTGCCTAATGAAATAGCTATGCGTTGCAGGCCGGTGGTTTGTGAAATCTTACGCCACCCGGGGATAGTGGGGTATATACAAAGTGTCGCGGAAAATAAGGCAAGCCTGCTGGTCAATACTCCTTTTCCCCGTCTTGGCTGCAATGGAACCCCTGCGGGCCATATTATGATCGACTCATTTCTTGGAACCCCGTTTATACGGAACAACAAGGTTATCGGGCTGATAGGCGTAGCTAACCGTGAAAGCGGTTACGCGGAAGAAGATAAGGAATTGCTTGAGGCGATTACTCCTGCCATATTAGAAGTTTTGCTCCATAGAAGGGCGGTGGAATCCCTGTCCGAAAGCGAGCAAAAATACCGTGAACTTGTCAAATATTCGCCGGCCGGCATCTATGAAGTGGATTTCATGGGAAAACGGTTTATCTCCGTAAACGACGCGATGTGCCAGATATTAGGTTATGGCAGGGAAGAACTGCTTAAAATGTCCCCTCTGGATATCATGGATGAGCAAAGCAGATCGCTCTTTCAGAAGCGATTCGGCCAATGGCTCAATGGAAAGGAACCTCCTCAAAGTGTCGATTATAAGGTTATGACCAAAGACGGCAGGGAATTGTATGCGCTTTTAAATGTGAGATTTACCAGGGATGAACATGGTAAGCCGCTGGGAGCTACGGTAATAGCTCAGGATATCACCGAACGGAAGTGCATGGAAATAGCGCTTGAAAAAGTCGATAAAAGTAAGAACGAATTCATAAGCGCATTATCTCATGAGCTCAGAAACCCCTTGGCAGCGATAAAATCAGCTGCTTCACTTTTGGATCTGACCGATGACAGGCAAAAATCAGATAACGCGATAGATATTATCAGGAGGCAATCAAACCAGTTAGGGAGGTTGGTCGACGACCTGCTTGACGTCAGTCGTATCATAAAGCATAAGTTGGTGATAAAAAAGGAAAAAGCGGTTCTTAACGAGATTGCACTGCACGCTGCTGAAGATATGCGGGGACATTTCCTTGAAAAAGGCATTATATTGGATCTGGATATCAATGGCGATACTATGCATATCGATGGCGATCCTGTCCGGCTGTCGCAGATGATCGGCAATCTGCTGCATAATTCTTTGAAATTTACCGAAGCGGGGGGCAGTGTGGGCTTATCGATATATAAGGAGGATGGCGGTGCCGTCATCGATGTATATGATGACGGCATAGGTATTGAACAGGAGATGCTGTCAAATTTATTCGCGCCGTTTACGCAATCGGATAAATCCCTGGACAGGCAGAACGGAGGACTTGGGCTGGGCCTCTCAATTGTCAAGGGGATCGCGGACCTGCACGGCGGGAGCGTAGCCGCTTACAGCGAGGGAATCGGTAAAGGCGCCAGGGTTACGGTGCGGCTGCCGTTGATCGCCGAATACAGGGAGGATACCACAGATAAGCGGCAGGCAGGCGATTCCGGAAAGCATCTGAAAGTGCTTGTCATCGAGGACAGCAAGGATCTTGCGGAAATAACATGCGAGCTTTTGGAATACCTTGGTCATGACGCGGAATATGCTTTAACCGGCTTAAAAGCCTTGACAAGGATAAAAGAGCTTCGCCCTGACGTCGTCATATGCGATATCGGGCTGCCGGATATGGACGGGTATGAAGTGGCGAAAAGCATACGAAACGACCCGGGATTAAAGGATATTCTGCTGATCGCATATTCCGGATATGCACGTGTACAGGATATGGAGAAGGCGCGTGCGGCAGGATTCGATCTTCATCTTCCCAAGCCCGCCGAGTTATCTGTACTGGATAA
>CAYWGM010000028.1:0-7228 GCA_964457875.1 uncultured Eubacteriales bacterium
ATTGTATTAATTAATAATGGTGCTATAATATGAAATTACTAAGAATTGGTAATATCTTAGAAAATGGATCCGGCGTGATACATTGAAAAGGGCAAAACCGCCAAAAGGCGGCGGCGCAAAGCTATAGGGCCTAAAGGATGCGTAATCAGTATCATTCTATGGCAGCCAGTTGCCGGTGGATGCACGGCGGGCTTCAAATCTTATCTGTGAGCCCATCGTTGCACTCCTGATTATTATAAAGATATAAAGAGATGAAACTCTAATTTTGCGTTCGGTAAAAACGGGGGGGAATTATGCTGCAACAAATACTGAATTCTGCAAGACTGCTTGAAAAGGCGATCGAGGCTTCATGGAAAAGACAGGAAGTCATAGCGGATAATATCGCCAATGCCGATACGCCGGGCTTTAAAAAATCGCGGGTGGAATTTGAATCTTTTCTTAAGAGCGCCATTGAAAGAGGCGCGGTCGGAGGTAAAAAAACGCGTCCGGAGCACTTTGATACAGGCTGGGGAGGAGATTTGGAGAATACTCCGGTTGCCATCGTCAAATCCGGCAATACCTCGATGAGGGCAGACGGCAATAATGTAGATATTGATATTGAGATGACGGAGCTGGCTAAAAATACCATCTATTATAATACGCTCATAACTAAGCTTAATAAGGAGCTTGGCCGGCTCAAAATGGCCATTAACGGGGGGAGGTAATAATTATGGGGTTTTTTAAGGCGCTGGATATAAGCGCTTCCGGACTGACGGCCCAAAGGCTTAAAATGGACGTCATCGCCCAGAATATCGCATGTGAATCGGTGACCCGGGCGGCGGACGGGCAGCCTTACCGCAGAAGATATGCCGTTCTGGAGGAGGGACCGTCCTTCTCAGGTATATATCAGGACAGCCTGGATGCCAACGCAGGCAATGGTGTGCGTGTCAAGGCCATCATGGAGGACGACAGCGCATTCAACCTTATATTCGATCCTTCGCATCCGGATGCGGACGCGGAGGGCTACGTGCGGATGCCGAACGTTGATATTGCGCGCGAGATGGTCGATATGGCCGCCGCGGTACGTTCGTACGAATCAAACATCACAGCCGTTAACGCATTTAAGAACATAGCGGCCAAGACACTTGAGATAGGAAAGTAACAAAGGATACTAATGAAAGAATAACGGAGGATACATATGAAAATCGACGCCATTTCAATGCAGCCGGAATCGGTCTTAAGTGGCAAAGTCAATGGACAGGCTGATGGGAAAGGCTTTGCCGACGTGCTCATGGATATCGTGGACGGCGCGGTCCGAACAGATGCGGCAGACAAGGCAAACAGCGTCGCGCTTGCTGCCGGAAGCGCCAATGACCTTGCGAAGATCCTCATCGATGCCGAAAAGGCTGATATTGCGCTTAGCCTGACTATACAGATACGCAATAAGATTATTGACGCGTATAACGAGATCATGAGGATGCAGGTATAAAAGTGGGGAAAATATTTAAGGATATAGCCGACCAGATAACCGAGTTCTGGAGCAGTAAGGATAAAAACTTCAAAAGAAACCTGATAATAATATCCGCCATACTCGTTGTTTCCATCGTCACGCTTGCCGTATTCATCAGCAGCACGGAATATGCGGTCCTGTATACGAACCTGGATTTACAGGATGCGGGGAATATACTTGAAACACTCGGCGAAATGAAAGTACGGGCAAAGGCCGGTGAAAACGGTACTATTATGGTGCCAAAGGATAAGGTCGACGGGCTGAGGATGGATCTGGCGACAAAGGGGTATCCAAGGAACGGCTTTGACCTGGATATAATAAAAATGGGCTCGGGTATCGGCGTCACTGAAGAAGACAAGCGCATCTACAGGCAATACCAGCTGCAGCAGCATATACAGAATGCAATCAAGACGATAGAAGGCGTGGCCGATGCGAGGGTGCTTATCACACTGCCTGTCGAAAGCTCTTTTGTGTTGTCCGATGACATGCGTGATGCGACTGCTGCCATATTGCTGACAAAGCAGGCCGATCGTGAGCTTTCATCAAAGAATATAAGGGCTATCGCCGAATTCGTACAAAAAAGCGTTCCCGGCCTGAAACCAGATAATATCAGTATTATCGACAGTAACATGAATATCCTGAGCTTCAATGCAAACGACGACAGCTCCGATTTTACTGATAGATATGCGCTGCAGTGCAGCGTCGAGGACCGTCTTGAGAAACAGATAATGGACCTGCTGCAGCCGATATTCGGTTTAGGCAAGGCATACTCGAAGGTCAGCGTCAAACTCAATTTTGATGAACGTACCATTGATAGCGAAAAGTTCGAGCCTCCCGCCAACGGCACAGAAGGTATCATCGTCAGCATAGACAGGCTGCGCGAGGATATCAGGAAAGATTCGGGGTCTTCTGCAGGCACGGCCTCGGATTCAGGTTCCGATACCGGGGCAGATACCGGGGCAGATGCCGGCACAGATACCGGCACAGATACCGGCGCATACAGTTATCCTGTAATGAGCGCGGACGATTCGGTGTATTTTAAAAATGCAGAGACTATCAATTATGAAGTCAATTCCATAAAAGAGCATATAGTGGAAGAGAAGGGGCATATCGAGAATTTGTCCGTCTCAGTTATCATTGACAGTTCGAATCGTAAGGGCGATTACTCTGATAGTGTTAAAAATCTTGTCGCCGCTGCCGTCGGAGTGAGCGAAGAATCGGTGGCAGTGGAATATCTGCCGCTGGCAGGCAATGCAATAATCGACAATGTTGTGAAATCCCAGAATGCCACGGCTGAAAAGGTCAGGCAAGCAGAACAATTGAACTACTATATCCGCATCGGCGTTATCCTGCTTATTATCATTGTCGCGATATTCTTTATGTTCAGGACATTTGCAGGTAAAAAAAACAATGGCAGGGACAAGAACAAGAACAAGAACAATTCGCATGGTATTACGCCTGCGGAACTTGCGATTGAAGCCATTGCCGCAAATACTGCCGGCAGTGTCCTCGAAATGAAGGAAAATGATAAGAAGGATAAGATCGGCGAATTGATAAACAGCAATCCCGAATTGGTTGCCAATATACTCAGGAATTGGCTTTCGGAAGAGAAGGAGCCTATTGAATGAGCGCAGACACCGAAGTGCTTTCAAGACAAAAGGCGGCGCTGCTGCTGATAGCGCTTGGCAAGGTCTACTCATCGCAGATATTGAAGTACCTGCAGGAAGATGAGATCGAAAGGCTGACGCTTGCCATCGCAAATATAAGGAGGGTGTCTCCCGAGGTCAGGCAGCAGACCCTTGATGAATTCTACGAGCTTTGCCTTGCGCGCAATTACATATCCGAGGGCGGGATAGAATATGCGAAGGAGATACTAAACAAGGCGATAGGGCAGCAGCGCGCGTATGATCTCATACATAAGCTCACCTCGTCATTGAAGGTGCGGCCGTTTGACTTCGTAAGACGGGCCGACCCGAATCAATTGGTCAATTTTATCCAGAACGAGCACCCTCAGACAATAGCCCTGATATTTTCATACCTCGATCCGAAACAAGCCGCCAACGTATTGGCTTCACTCCCGCAGGAGCGGCAGATAGAGGTGGTGGCCAGAATTGCGAAGATGGGAAGGACATCGCCGGAATATATCAAGGAGATCGAACGCATCCTTGAGAAAAAACTCTCTTCAATGGATATGACCGACCATATGATAGTCGGCGGCGTCGATTCCACTGTGGCAATACTCAATTCGGTCGACAGGGGCACGGAAAAATACATACTTGAGAGTCTTGGTTCGCGGAATCAGGAACTGGCTGATGAGATAAAACGGAAGATGTTCGTATTCGAAGACATCATCAAACTGAGCAGGATCAGCATCCAGCGGGTTCTCAGGGACGTGGACAACCATGACCTTACAATAGCCCTCAAGGGAGCCAATGAAGATGTAAGCAAGGTTATATTCGAGAATATGTCGCAGCGTATGCAGGAGACCATCAAGGAAGACCTTGCGCTCATAGGCCCCGTACGCGTTAGGGATGTCGAGGAAGCCCAGCAGATGGTCGTGAGCCTGATACGAAAGCTTGAGGAAGACGGCGAGATCGTGATTGCGCGCGATAGGGAGGATGGGCTTATTGCATAAGATCTACCGGTCATCAGTGATAAATATGGAAACCGCCGTGCCCATCATCGTACATACTCTGAATACCGGGAACGGATGGATACTTCCGGTATTTGAAGCTCCGGATGCGAGCAGTGACGACGATGGCAATATGACGGCAAAGGACACCGGTGCTTTGCCTGATGCGCAAAGCGTCGACGGGGGCGACGACCGGGATGATGACCCGGAGGCGGCTGCAAATCAGACTTCTTTACAAGCTGCGGAACTGACTACCTTACAAGCCGCGCAACTGATTGCTAAAGCCGAACAGGATGCCGTGAAAATAAGTCAGGACGCTTTTCGCGAGGGATATGCCGAAGGTATGGAGCAAGGTCTGCACGATATGGAAACGGTTATGAAAAGCGCTGAAGCCGGGATAAGGAAAGTCTTCGACGATCTGGCTATTAAGCAGGAAGATATCCTGCGCAGTATGGAAAAAGATATCCTTGCACTTGCCTGCGATATCGCGGAGAAGATACTGGGATACGAACTTGACCGTTCGGACGGCTATTTAGCGCCGCTCCTGAATAGTGCGGTAAGACAATTGAAAGATGACGGCAAGGCAGTGATAAAACTGTGTGTAAATGATTATCTCAAAGCGCTTTCTATTGTTGCGGATATAAAAAACAGCAGCGGTAAAAGGCAGCAAATCGAGCTGGTGGATGACACGACCGCGTCCAGGGGCGATTGCGTAATGGAGTTTGAAAACGGGATCGTAGACTGCGGCATAACTTCCAAGCTGAACAATGTAAAGCGTCTGCTTGATACAGAGGAAACGGCACAAGTATGATTAATGTCAATTTCGCAAGATACAGGAAAATTATTAAAGACTCGGATCTGCAGTCATACAGCGGTCAGGTGAAGCATGTCATCGGACTGACCATTGAATCCGACGGGCCTGTTTCAAAAATCGGGGATGTCTGCAGAATTTATTCATTGAGCGGGGAGAGCTTTATCCTCGCCGAGGTGGTCGGTTTCAGGGACAGTAAGGTCATTCTGGTCCCATACAGCCATCTTGAGGGAATAGGGCATGGGAGCAAGGTCATTTCAACAAAGAGCGGCATACGGATACCTGTCGGCAATGGTTTGCAGGGCAGGATTTTGGACGGTCTTGGCAACCCGATAGATGGAAAAGGGGCTGTAGATATTGACAAATACTATGGTCTGGATAATATGCCGCCCGATCCGTTGTCCCGCGCGCGCATCGATACGGAGATGCCGTTGGGAGTCAGGGCGATAGACGGAATGCTTACGTGCGGAAGGGGGCAGCGCGTGGGTATCTTCGCCGGGAGCGGGGTGGGCAAGAGCACACTTCTGGGCATGATCACACGCAATACACATGCCGATATAAACGTAATAGCGCTTGTCGGCGAAAGGGGCCGGGAAGTCAAGGAGTTCATCGAAAAGGATCTGAAGGACGAGGGTATGAGGAGGTCTGTAATCGTAGTAGCTACGTCCGACCAATCGCCTATTCTGAGGATGAAGTCGGCACTCACAGGTACCGCTATAGCCGAATATTTCAGGGATCAGGGCGCAAATGTCCTGCTCCTGATGGATTCGGTCACGAGGTTTGCTAACGCTCAGCGCGAGATAGGCATGGCCATCGGCGAACCGCCTGTATCACGCGGATTTACGCCATCCGTATTCGTACAGCTGTCAAGGCTGCTCGAGCGTTCCGGCAATTCCGGCAAAGGATCGATAACCGGATTATATACCGTGCTCGTAGACGGCGACGACATGAACGAACCTGTGGCCGACGCCGTAAGGGGCATACTCGACGGGCATATAGTGCTTTCAAGGAGTCTGGCAGCGCGCAGCCATTATCCGGCGATAGACATACTTGCAAGCGTAAGCAGGCTTATGCCTGATATTGTCGCAAAGGAGCACATGAAGTGCGCTGATGAAGTTAAGCGTATGCTGGCGGTGTATGAGGATGCGCAGGACCTTATAAACATCGGCGCATATAAAAAAGGTGCAAATCCGGAGATAGACGAGGCCATCAGGGTCATGCCCGCAATCAGCGGGTTCCTCAGGCAGCAGGTAGACCGGCGGTGCGATTTCAGCGAGACGATTGACATGCTGGGTAAAGTGATGGAGTAGGACATTATGAAAAAGGCGGGATTTTCACTGCAGCCGTTGTTAAATATCAAACAACTGCTTGAGAAAGAGGAAAAAAACGAACTTGCGGCAATTGTCGTCAGATTGAACAGTCAGATCGATGCGTTGGATGAACTGCAGGACGACTTGCGGCGCAGAGCGGGGGAATATAACAGGGAGGTTGTTTCAGGAATATCGGTCGGCGATGCGGCGGGGCATGTATCATGGATGAAGTTTTTATGGTCGGGTATAGAGGAAAGCAAGCATATCATCAGGCGAACCGAATGTGAAAAAGACGAATGCATAAAAAGACTGATCGATATGATGACCGACAAAAAGGCGCTTGAGTGCCTTAAAAATAAAGAATTTGAAGAATTTACAGCAATTCTGAAAAAGGAATACGAAGAAGCTGTAAATGAGTACCTATCATGCAAGTTCATGCGAAAGGAGGTGAAAAATGGAGATATCAGCAACGAAAGTCATGCAAAAGACGGTTGATGTTAAAGACGATGAAATGTGCCGTGGTTCATCCGGGAATGTTGCAGACCTCGGATTTGCGGAAGTATTCGGGATTGAGACTCAAGCCTTGGCGTCCGGACAGGAATTGGCCATAGGAATGATTTTTACGCTGGATAAGACAATTCCAAATCAGGATATCCAGGGGCCATACTCGATGGGGCAACCTGTAACAAATGGGAAAATAAAGGCGGCCGCAGATCAAGAAGCGGATCAGGCTGTAGCGATTCAGACTGCAGCGGTTCAGGTCCCGCTTGATTTAGTGGCGGTGCAGACGACAGATATTCAAGTGCAAACGATACCGAAGACAGAAATGCAGAAGGCAGCGTCGTTACAGACGGATGCGGCAGCGGCGGAAACGATGATTTCAGATCCGTTGCCGGCGCGTACAGATGAATGGCAGGTAGTTACCTCACAGAAATCACCGGCACAGGCAGATGCATCGCAAATGATCGAGGTACAAGCATCGGCGG
>CAYWGM010000028.1:7328-19973 GCA_964457875.1 uncultured Eubacteriales bacterium
TGCCGATGTATATCGGCATCGGACATGTGAGATCCATGCTGGAACAACTGGTAAATGAAACATCAACCGAAATTGAAGCAACTGAATCTGAAAAAGGAAGAAAGCTGCATACCGGGGACGTTGGCGGTGGTGCGGAAAAAACGGGATTCGAACCCGTATTGCCGCCCAATCGCAGGCAGGATGCCGGTGGTATGCATTTTATGGATATATCGGACAGGATTCCTGTTTATGATCAGATAGTAAAAAGGATAGCCCAGTTGCCTCCGAAAGATGAGTTGTTGGGCGGCAGTGTGCTTGAAATCGATCTGAAACCGGAATTTCTTGGCAAGATCAAAATAACGCTGGAGATGAGCAATGGTACCCTCAAGGCGGCAATAACAGCGCAAAGTCAGGACATAAGGGACTCTATCGCCTGTACGATAAGCTCTTTGCAGGAAGCCTTCAGACAGAAGGGTATCGATGTGGCATCTATTGATGTGCGGTGCGACGGCGGTTTCAATGAAGGAAGCCACCGGCATCGGACCGGGACCGGGCAAGACCGCGAAAGCGGAGAAGGGTCCGGACAGCGTTATAACGGCTATATGGCCGATTCCCGGCCGCATATCGGGAATGTCGAATTAAGATACCAGTGGAGCGGCAGCTCTGGTATTCTCGATTGTTTTGCGTAGAATCGCGTAGTATTGAAAAGAAAGGGGCGTACTTGACAAATGGAGATAAATCCTACTTCCGGGTATGTGAATACCTATGAGCAGGGCAATCAACAGAAGCAAACCAAACAGTTGGGGAAGGATGAATTCATGAAGATACTCGTGACCCAACTGCAATACCAGGATCCGATGAATCCGCTCGAGGACAGGGACTTCATCGCTCAGATGGCGCAGTTCAGCTCGCTGGAGCAGATGCAGTCACTCAACCGCGGACTGCTGCTTAATCAGGCGTATAGCCTGATAGGCAAGCTTGTCAGCACGGATATGGCCGAAGATCCTGTCAGTGGACAGAGCATCCCGGTTTCCGGCGTTGTAGACGGCATTATCACAGTAGGCGATAAAATCTGCATGAAGATAGGCGATTACCTTGTGCCTGTCGACAGCAGGATAAACGTCTATGCCGCACCGCAGCAGCCGGCGACTTGATCGGCGCACATGCACATGCACATGCACACGCACACACACACAAAATACAAAGGAGGTTTTAAGAATGTTAAGGTCAATGTACTCAGGTGTTTCAGGTCTTAGATGCCATCAGATGAAGATGGATGTTATAGGTAATAATATTGCGAATGTCAATACCGTAGGTTTCAAGTCAAGCCGGGTCCTATTCGGCGATATCTACAGTCAGACTCTGAAGAACGCGTCGCTCCCGATTGCTGTAGGCGGTTCCAATCCTCAGCAGGTCGGATTGGGCGTTTCCATTAACAGCGTTGATGTGATGCATACCCGATCGGGCGTTCAGTTTACAGGAGCTCCGCTTGATATCAGCATAGAGGGCAACGGCTTCTTTGTCGTAAATGATGGAAATTCGAATTTCTTTACACGCGCCGGCAATTTCTATACTGATAAGGACAACAATCTTGTTACGTCAACAGGGCTTTTTGTCCAGAGCTATAATCCTGTCACCGGACTGACCACGAATATCACGTTGGATGACGATTATGCCGATATCAGTATAGACAAGAACGGCGCCGTTGTCGGAATAAACAAGCTTACGAATTCCAAGGACATCATCGGGCAGGTTTATATAGCAAATTTCGTCAACCAAAATTCTCTGGAGAAGATAGGGGACAACCTGTTCATGGCTAACGTAAATTCGGGTACTCCCGAATACAATATGCCTGGCATAGGCGGTACTCCCTACCTGAACCCCGGTTCGCTCGAAATGTCCAATGTGGACCTTTCCAAGGAATTCACCGACCTGATCATCACGCAAAGGGGATTTCAGGCGAATTCCCGGGTGATTACGGCGTCGGACCAGATGCTTGAGGAGCTTGTCAATCTTAAGAGGTAAGAAGCAAGAAGCAAGAAATATGAGGCAAGAGTACGAGAGAGAGGTAGGGGGAAATGATACAGGCGACCAGGTTAAATAAAGAGGAATTCTATATAAACTGCGACTTGATCGAATTCATGGAGGAAACGCCTAATACTGTTATTTCCATGACCACAGGAAAAAAACTCGTGGTCGAAGAGTCCTGCAGTGAACTGCTGGACAGGATTATAGAGTATAAGCGGACTATCGGCCATGTACCGGACAGATGATCAAATGAGCGCCGTTGATGAACGCCTCGGGAAAGTCAGGGCGTATGACTTCAAGAAGGCCAATAAATTCCCGAAAGAGCAGATGAGGACCCTGCATATAATATATGACGGATTCGCAAGGCAGTTGTCTTCATATTTATCCGGCACGCTGAGGACGATGTGCGAAGTGGGCATTGTATCGGTCGAAGAGCAGACTTATTATGACTTCATCAATGCCCTTCCTTCCCCTGTCCTGCTTGCGGTGATCAACCTGATGCCGCTGCACGGGCCTACCCTTCTGGAGATATCGCCTGATATAGCCTACTATATCATCGACAGGCTGCTTGGCGGCAGCGGGGAATTCTGGAATAAGGAGCGCACATTTACTGAAATGGAACTCGTGATACTTGAGCGGATAACCAGGCAGATGCTGCCCCTGCTCAACGACGCGTGGGAAAAGATAGTCAGGGTGGATGCGTGCCTTGCCAGGGTGGAGACCAGCGCCCAATTTGCGCAAATAGTCAACATCAATGAGACTATAGCAATAATCAACATGCAGGTGAAGACGATGGACATCGTTGGCAATATCAACTTCTGCATACCTCATCTGTCCATAGAGCCGATATCCAAGATGCTTAACACAAGGCTCCTGTTTTCGGGAAGCGCTGCGATGAGGGATAATGAGTGCGACCAGGACAGCATCAGGCAGCATCTCAGAAATACGACGGTATGTATGAGCGCCGTCCTTGCCGAAACAATGATGACGACCAATGAAATACTCAGTCTCGAGGTGGGCGACATCATACAATTAAATACACGCATCAAGGATGAGATACCTGTTAATGTCGAACAGATACCCAAGGCTGCAGGTATGCTTGGCGTTATGAATGGTAAATATGCGGTGAAATTGACGAGTTTATCAAGGGAGGAAATTAATACAGATGAATAAAACGAAACCTGCTACATATGTAAATTTTGATGGAGAGCAGCCGCCCGCATTTGAGGAAAAGGACAGCAGTCTTGACCTTATAATCGATGTTCCGATGCAGGTCACCATCGAGCTCGGGAAGTGCAGGAAGTATGTGAAAGAGATACTTGATTTCAATATCGGTACTATCATTGTCCTGGATAAGCTTGCAGGAGAACCGGTGGACGTCGTGATAAACGGCAAGCCCGTGGCAAGAGGCGAGGTAGTGGTCATCGACGATAATTACGGCGTGCGTATAACGGAGATCATCACAGCTGCTTCCCAGAAGGTGTGACACATGGAATTCTTATCCGTATTGGTAACGCTTGCCGTACTATGTGCCGTGTTCTTTTTTTCATACTATACATCGCGTTTCATAGGCAAACGTGCAAAGAATACCCAGAAGGGCAAATACATGCAGGTTGTGGACAAGCTTGCCTTGGGCATGGACAAAAGTATCGCACTGGTGCAGGTAGGACGCGGCCATATGTTAGTAGGTATGTCCAGAAACAACATCGAACTGCTGTGGGCTTCGCGGGATGCCGAAATGCCAGAGATACCGCAGGATGCGCAAAACAAAGGCGATAGCTTTCTGGCCAGGTTTCTTTCCGCATTGGATGAAAAGCGGAGGTCATCGGGCCGATGAAGGTTATATTAACAATATTATGTTTATTGGTTATCCTGTTGGCGCAGGTTGCGGCGCCTGCGGCCGTTCACGCCGAACCGCTGATCAATCTGCCTGATGACAGGGCTGAGACTGTTGATATATTACTGCTTCTTACGATATTATCGGTTGCACCTTCGATACTGATAATGATGACAGGCTTTACAAGGATCGTCATAGTATTATCCTTCATACGCAACGCCACGGGCTTGCAGCAAATGCCTCCGAATCAAGTCATCGCAGGCCTCGCGCTCTTTCTTACGTTCTTTGTCATGAGCCCGGTCGTCGGCGTTATCAAGGAAAAGGCATATGATCCGTACATCGGAGGGCAGATAACCCAACAACAGGCGATTGAGTATGCAATGGAGCCGCTTCGCGAGTTCATGCTTAAACAGACCTATAAAAATGACATCCAGATGTTTGCCGATCTGGCAAAGATTAAAGACATTGCCGTTGTCGGAGACATACCCGACAAGGTGGTCATACCGGCCTTTATTACGAGCGAGATAAAGCGCGCTTTCCAGATCGGTTTTTTTATCTTCATACCATTTATAATCATCGACATGATCGTATCAAGCACGCTTATGTCCATGGGTATGCTCATGCTGCCGCCGATAGCGATATCGCTGCCCTTCAAGATATTGCTCTTTGTGCTCGTCGACGGCTGGGGGCTGACTATCAAGACGCTGATCACCAGTTTCAAATGATAAGGGGGTTGGATTTTGGATCAATCCATGATTTCGGGCATTATGAAGGAAGCCCTTACTACAATTATAAAGGTGTCGCTACCCGTGCTTGGGGCAGGGCTTGTCGTAGGCATAGCCGTGTCCATCTTCCAGGCGGCCACGCAGATAAATGAACAGACTCTTGTATTCGTACCCAAAATAATTGCGATTTTGCTTGCGCTGTTGCTGCTTGGCGACTGGATGCTGACGGAATTATCGGAATTTACTAAGACGTTGTTTTCGCAGATCAACGTCCTGATTAAATAAATATGGATATATATTTTTTCTTTCTGGTGTTCCTCAGGGTATCGGGCATATTTGTACTAAGCCCTGTGTTCGGGCGCAGGAATATCCCCAATATGCTCAAAGTGGCTTTGTGCATGAGCATCTCCTACATATTCGTCGGGGTGTTCCAGCCGGTGGTGGGATCGACGCCTCACGCAGTTCCCGAATATGCCCTGCTGTGCGTGAAAGAGCTGCTGATCGGCCTGTCGATGGGGTATATGGCCATAATATTTTTCAATGTCGCCAATACGGCCGGCCAGATCATTGATGTGCATATCGGCTTCGGTCTTGCGCAGCTGTACGATCCGGAGAATTTCCAATCAGTGCCGGTGATGAGCTCGTTGCTCAACCTTGCGCTGCTGCTCTACTTCTTCGGGGCCAACGGGCACCTCATGCTGCTCAAGATACTATACGTGACATTTGAGAGGATACCGCCGGGAAGCATGATATTCAGGCCTGAAGCGGCAATAGTGATAGGAGAGGCGTTTGCGCTTGCCTTCGCTATGGCCGTAAGCATCGCGCTCCCTGTAATAGCGGCGGAGTTCATCGTAGAAGCCGCCTTTGGGATAATAATCAGGGCTGTGCCGCAGATGAACATATTCATTGCCGGTATCCCCGTCAAGATATTTGTCGGTTTGGTCGTAATGGCATTGACGGCTGTGTTCTACTCGGGTTATGCCATTACTGTGTTCGACCGGATGTATGCAGGTATAGATAAAGTCTTGGGAAGGATGGTGCCACAGCTTTGAGCGAACAGCGCGGCAACAGGACCGAAAAGGCGACGCCTCGGAAACGGCAGCAGGCCAGGGAAAAAGGCAATGTGCTCAAAAGCGCCGATATAAATACCGCGGTTATAATCCTTGCATCGGCAGCGGCTATGAAGCTGTTCGGCGACGGGATCATCTTTAATCTCCACAGGCTGTTTGAATTCTACCTGAGCGGCAGCTTCAGATGGGATGCAATACTGACGCTGAAGACATTAAAGCCTGTAGCAACAAGCGCATTTGCAGCAATAGCGGAGACAAGCCTTCCCGTTGTAGCGGCGGCGACCCTGACAGCGGCTGCGGTAAATTTCCTGCAGGTAGGATTTGCCGTCTCGCCAAAGGCCATGGGTTTTAAATTCAACAGGCTCAATCCGCTCCAGGGCATAAAGCGCATGTTCACCATAAGGTCGTTGTCCGAGCTTATAAAGGCGATGCTGAAGCTGAGCGTGATAGGCTACCTGATTTATATGGAACTGCAGAAAGGCATAAGCCGGTTATCCGGGCTGATGCTGCAAGATGTGGCAGGAGCTTCCCGCACGATGCTCGACACTGCTTTCAATCTTATCTTCAAGTTGGGAATCGCCCTCCTCATAATGGCCTTGGGCGATTATATCTTCCAGTGGTGGCAGCGCGAAAAAGACCTGAGGATGACAAAGCAGGAAGTGAAGGACGAGACCAAGCTGCTGGAGGGCGATCCGCAGACCAAAAGCAGGATCAGGCATAAACAGAGGCAGTTGGGCTTAAAGCGAATAATGCAGGAATTGCAGAAGGCCAGCGTGGTAATCACGAATCCTTCACATTATGCCGTAGCGTTGAGATACGACGTCCAAAAGGACAACGCGCCGGTGGTAGTGGCAAAGGGAGTCGATTATCTGGCGCAGAAGATAAAAGACGAGGCCAAAAAGCATGAGATAGAGATCGTGGAGGATAAACCGCTGGCGCGTGCCTTATATGCAAGCTGCGATGTAGGGGAACAAATACCGGCCGGGATGTACCAGGCGGTTGCGCAGATATTGGCTTATGTCTATGGTTTGAAGAACAAAAGAGAGGATTTAAAATGAAATTCGGCAATATAATGATATCGGTGGTGGTCATACTTGTAATATTGATAATAATAGTGCCGTTGAGCCCGTTTATGCTTGATGCGCTGTTGATGTCCAATATAACGATTTCTCTTGTGATATTGCTGATTACTCTGTATACAAAAGAACCTCTGCAGTTTTCCGCATTCCCGCCGCTGCTCCTCATCGTCACCATCTACAGGCTTGCGCTGAATATCTCGTCCACACGTCTGATACTCGGCAATGGCGGCGACGCCGGCAACGTGATACATACCTTCGGCAACTTTGTTATCGGGAGCAACCTGGTGGTAGGAATCATCATTTTCGTAATTATCATAATCATCCAGTTCGTTGTCATCACCAAAGGCTCCGAGCGTGTCGCCGAGGTGGCTGCGAGGTTTACGCTGGACGCGATGCCCGGTAAGCAGATGGCTATCGACGCCGACCTGAACACAGGGATCATAGACGAGCAGCAGGCACGCGAAAGACGCACTAAAATACAGCGTGAAGCCGATTTCTACGGCGCCATGGACGGCGCCGGCAAATTCGTCAAAGGCGACGCCATAGTAAGTATCATCATCACTGTGGTGAACATCGCCGGAGGTATCATCATAGGCATTACTTCGGGCAGCGGGATGGCTCTTGAAGAAGTCTTCAGGATCTATACGCTGGCAACCGTCGGCGAAGGATTGGTGAATCAGCTTCCCGCATTGCTGGTATCTACGGCCACGGGCATCATAGTGACCCGCGCGGCCTCGGAGAATAACCTGAGCATAGACCTGACAAGGCAGATACTGGCGCAGCCTCTGGTGCTTATGATTGCAGGCGGCGCCATAGCTACTCTCGGCCTGATCCCGGGACTGCCCACACTGCCGATATTCGCCATCGCCGGTTTGCTGCTCTGGCAGGGCTATACTCTAAATAAAGGCCAGAACGCCAAAAAGGATGAGGCATCTGAAGATGATCTCAAGAATTTGGCGGCGGAGGCAAGGAAACCCGAGAATGTAGTATCGCTGCTCAATGTTGATCCGATTGAACTGGAATTCGGCTATAGTATTATTCCGCTGGCTGATGCCGCGCAAGGAGGGGATCTGCTTGACAGGGTGGTCATGATACGCCGGCAGTGCGCGCTCGATTTAGGCATCATTGTTCCTGTGATCCGCCTGAGGGATAATATGCAGCTGGATATGAACGAATATGTAATAAAGATAAAGGGTTTTGAGGTATCGCGCGGCCGTATCAGGACCGATTCTCTCATGGCAATCAGCAGTTCCGGAATCAGCGGGCAGCTGCAGGGGATCGAGACAATTGAACCTGCCTTCGGTATTCCGGCGCTGTGGATAAATACCGCAGACCATGAAACGGCGGAGACGCTTGGGTATACCATAGTCGACCCTCCGTCTGTCATCGCGACTCATCTGTCGGAGATCCTCAAACGCCATGCGTATGAATTGCTTGACAGACAGCAGGTGCAGAACCTGATCAGCAATTTGAAGCAGACGCAGCCTGCTCTTGTCGATGAGGTGATACCCAAGATATTTTCACTTGGCGAAGTGCAAAAGGTGCTTGCCAACCTGCTCAGAGAAAGCATATCCATCAGGGACATCGGCACGGTCGTTGAGACAATGGGCGAATACGGCGGAATAACGCGCGACACCGGCCTGATCACCGAATATGTCAGGCAGAACCTTAAAAGGGGAATCACCAGTAAATTCATCGCCAATAATAAGGCGGGCGTCATTACCCTCGATTCACGTCTTGAACAACTTATAGCCGAGAAAGCAAGGCATGGCGACGGCGGTTCATATGTCGCACTTGAACCGGATGTGCTTCGCAGGATGTACAGCAGCCTCAAAGGCTCTATTGAAAAACTGGCTGCTACTGGGGCGACCCCTATCGTATTGACTTCCCCCGCCGTAAGGATGCACTTTAAAAGGCTGGTTGAACAGAAAGCGCCCGATCTGGTGGTGCTGTCTTATAATGAACTCGACCCGAAAGTAGAGATTTATTCGGAAGGATTGGTGAGCATATAGGTGTCGGCTATACAGAGGAGGGCGTATTACAGGATAGATAAGGAGTTGCCCGTAGAAATCCGGACGGAGGAAAAAGATAATGGCCGGGTGTTCAAATCCCGGACGATGGATATAAGCGGGGGCGGTATAAGGGTCCGCTTACCGGAGCATCTGGAGAAAGATGCGTCGGTTGTTTGCCGGCTGCAGCTGGATAAATCCCATGTGCTGAACATGAGCGGGATGGTAGCATGGAGCAAGCTGATTCTGGATGAGGATGGCGTTGAAATGCATGAGACTGGTATAGAATTTCCCCAAAACAATAACGAAGATGATCGCGAGCAGATAGTCAAATATGTCTTCGATGAGCAGAACAAATCGCTCAAATGTGCCCGTGAAGCTGAAGAGGCAGGGCATTTATGGGAACAGTTCGCTGTTGACCGGAGCATCGAGGTAAGGAACAGGATCCTGTTGAAATATGTTTATCTGGTAAAGATCATCGTTAATCGAGTAATACCTTCTTATAAGAAAGTGATGGAATATGACGACGTGATAAGCTGCGGCGTGCTTGGGCTGATAGATGCGATAGAAAGGTACGATCCCCGCCGCAAGGTCAAATTCGAGACATATGCCTCCATAAGGATACGCGGGGAGATCATCGATTTCATGCGCAAGCAGGACTGGGCTCCGCTCAGCGTAAGGAATAAGATCAAAAAGGTAGGCAAGGCTTACAGCGAATTGGAGACGCAGCGGGGCAGGAGCGTAACCGACGAGGAGGTGGCCGCATACCTCCAAATGAGCGTGTCGGATTTTCAGAAGACATTGGAGGATTCTTACACTGCCAATATACTATACCTTGATGAAGCGCTGCCAAACCTCGAGGCCGAAAAGCTGGCCGATGAGCAGGGCGATGAGGTCGGCGCCCGGTATGAGAGGCAGGAACTCAATGATACCATCGCAAGGTTCATCGATGAGCTGAACGAAAAAGAGAGGCTGGTCATAACGATGTATTATTTTGAGGAGATGACGCTCAGGGAGATCGGCATGGTCCTGGGAGTGACCGAATCAAGGGTGTCGCAGATACATTCCAGAGTGCTGCTGAAGCTGCGGGCCAAGCTCGATGTCTGGTATTGATAATCCTTGACAAATATTTTTACACGTAATGATGTTGTTATCAAGAGCAATATTAATTGTTCGAAAGTGTTACAGGACGCCACTACATGGGCTTGAACTATGAAATTGAACATAAGGCATTGCCCGAAACATCATTATTTGGAACGCTCACTATTAGGCGGCTTTCTTTTTACATACAATTTTAACCATGAGTAAGGCCGTAATTTGGATCAAGGGCCAAGTCCTAATTTGCCGATATATTGTACAAAATATTGAGAAAGGGACAAATAAATGGTGTTTTTCTGAATTATGCACCCCCAATTATGGGAAAAACGCTGTTTCAAGCCAAAATTCAGTCCCTTAGTCAAAAATTTGTACAATAAAGTTGGATTATTTTATAAAGGACTACTTAAGCCACTTGTCGACGGAATCGCTCTTTCCGAGCAAATTGTCTCCATCATTAATGTCTCTATCATTAATAACCGCAAAAATCGCGCTGTAGCGCGTGCCAATCAGTTTTACAAGTGATGAGAAATTTAGAACTCTATATGTTTTGGTACAGGGGAAAACTAGGAAGGTAAAATCATTGCACAATTTACACTATCACATGGCACTATCACCACGTGATAGTGTTTTATATAATTGAATAATCTCTATTATGAATAAGCTGGAAAGATGTGAATTCAATAGTGAATTCTACTCAAAGAAAGACTGCACTAAAGGTTTTATCCATGTGGGCGTTTTTTGTTTTTATAATGCTAAAGTTTTTGTGATCTTATTTCGATAAACTACATGAGAAATAGTAAATATATTCTGCAAAAGGCGGTGCTTCAGTTGATTCGAGGATTGGAAATAGCGGCGTCGGGGATGCTGGCGCAGCGGAAACGCATGGACGTGCTTGTGAACAATATTGCAAATACCGGGACAGCCGGTTATAAAAAAGATGAACTGCTCACGCGTTCATTCGGGGATGTGCTGCTGCAATGCGCCAACGCCGCGGGTGAATCCGGCAGTTCGGATGTGGGGCCGCTTAATTACGGCATATATGCCGGCGAGACAAGTACCTGCTTCAGCCAGGGCCAGCTCATGGATTCCGGTCTGACAACGGATATGGCATTGGACGGCGAAGGTTTTTTCACAGTCATGACGCCTGCAGGTGAGAGATATACCCGAGCCGGTAATTTCAACGTTGACAGCGAAGGATATCTTTGCACCGGAGCGGGTTACCGGCTGATGGGCATGGACGGTCCCGCGCATGTCGGCGACGGCCCGTTTACTGTCGACGCCAAAGGCAATGTAAAAGGACGGTACGCCTCCAATTCATTGAAGATCGTTGCTTTCGCAGACAACAGCCTGCTTGCGAAGATCGGGAATAACCTTTATTCAGCCGGCGGGCAGACGGCCGATGATGCTGTGGATTATAGGGTGCGCCAGGGATTCCTGGAAGATTCGAATATGGACATAGCACAGGAAATGGTCAATATGATGCAAGTATCACGCAGTTACGAAACCAATATACGCGTGATCAATATGATAGACGGCACCTTGGGTAAGGCAGTGAACGAAATCGCAAGGATGGGGTGAAATAATTTATGATCCAGTCGTTATACACGGCGGCATCGACGATAACCGCGCAACAAACGAACATCAACGTTATAGCGAACAATATTGCGAATATCAGCACCAATGGATTTAAAAAAAGCCGCGTCGATTTCAGGGACGCACTTTATACAGCCGTGACATCTGATCCGGCAACGGCTGTTCCGGCGGGCGCAGCTTTATTGTCCAATACTGTACGGCGGGGACACGGCGTATTAGTGGACTCGGTAAAGACGTATTTTTCCGATGGCTCGCTTGTTCAGAGCGGTGATCCTGCTGACATCGTCATCGGCGGAGAAGCCTTTTTCAAAGTCCAGACGCATGACGGGCGCAATATGTATACGAAATCGGGAACGCTTTGTACATTGAACGAAAACGGCCGCAATTACCTTGCTTCATCACAGGGATATTATTTTCTGGACGGGAATGACAACAGGATACTTGCCAATGGCGGCGAAGCAGCCAAAACAGACACATCGGTGCTTAATGCTGTGACGTTTCTTAATCCTGAAGGGCTTGGGAATGCGGGCGACGGTATGTTTTATGCAACCGAAGCATCGGGGGAGGCAGTACCGGCTGACGGATACAAGGTGCGGAGAGGCTGTACCGAAAGCTCGAATGTGGATATGTCCAAAGAAATGACCAGCCTCATAAGGGCGCAAAGGACATACTCGCTTGCCAGCCGGGCATTGACCGCGGCGGATAATATGGAAGCGCTTGCCAACCAGATAGTATCGAGAAGCTAGGAGGACTCCTATGAAAATAAATGATATTTCGAACAAAATGGCTATCGAGAATTACGCCAAAACTGTTAACAAGGCTGTATTGCCGTCAGTAGCGCAGCCTTGCGACAAGTTGGAATTGAACGATAACGCCAGGATATTCTCGGAGGCTGTTAAAGCGGCGAAGGAAGCATCGGATGTCTCAGAGAAACTGGTCAGGGCTGTAGCCGATAAGATAAAAAACGGTACTTATCATGTCAGCAGCAACGAGGTAGCCGACAAGATCCTTGACAGGAGGCAGAAGGGTGTCTGAGAGCGGGACGATTTCAGAAAACATATTTTGCCTTTATTCGAAGTTACTTGACCTGTCTGTCGAAAAGAGGCAGGCAATATCAAAAGAGGATTTGTCCTCGCTGAAGGCTGTCATGCAAAAAGAATGTGAAATAATCCAGACTCTGACAAAGGCTGAAAACGTGTATACGAATACGGATACAGATACGGATAC
>CAYWGM010000028.1:20073-24305 GCA_964457875.1 uncultured Eubacteriales bacterium
GAAGCGGCGTTCAAAGAAGCTTACGACAGGGACGGGAAGCCCGGAAGACAAATATTGCAGTCGGTGGGACTGCTGGATAAAAAGGCGTGAGTTGACGATGAGTTATACATTTTCCGGATTTGAAATAGCGAGGAGCGGATTGTTTGCCAGCCAGAAGGCTATCGACGTCATCGGGCACAACATTGCCAATGCCAATACCGAAGGATATACAAGGCAAAGACTTGATATGGTATCGAACGACCCATACTTCGGGGGTGGGATGCTTTCGTATTTCGAAAGGGGAGTTTGCGGCGGCGGCGTGAAAATCGTGGCGGTCCGGCAGATCCGGAACGAATTCATCGACAGGCAATACCGCAGCGAACATAGCCTGCAGCAAATGTGGCAGACCCGTTCGGAGGCGCTCGGATATGTGGAGCAGTTATTCGACGAGACAGGTGGTGCGGGCATTTCAAGCAGCATCAACCAATTCTTCAGCAGCCTGGGCGACCTTGTCAACAATCCGGTCGATAGGGAATACAGGACGAGTCTCGTGCAGAATGCGCTGAAGATGACCGAGACCTTCAATCACCTGAGGATGCGGCTCGAAGACAAACAGGCCGCTCAGAATGAAGCTATCAAGACTTCTGTCGTAAAGATAAACGATATGGCCGTCAACCTTTCAATACTTAACGGGCAGATACTCAAGAGCGAGTTGAGCGGGATGAAGGCCAACGATCTGAGGGACCGGAGGAATATGATACTGGATTGCTTATCCGGATATATGGATATAACCGCTGTTGAGCAGTCCGACTCGACAGTAACCGTGGAGGTCAACGGTAGAACACTGGTTGAGGGGACGACGGTGAACCGGTTGGAGGTTTCGTCGGCCGGGTATAATCCTGTGACAGGCGAAAACGACCTTTGCGGGATCACATGGCAGGGCGACGGTTCGCAGCTGACACTTAACTCCGGTAGCCTCAAAGGATATCTTGACATCAGGGACGGCGACGGGACTGCCGTAAAGGGTATCCCGTATTTCGTCTCCCAATTGGACGCCCTTGCAAGCGCAATCGCTGAAGAAGTAAACCTTGTGCACAGTACAGGATGGACAATGCCGGACGTGTCCAATGGTTACGTATCTTCAACCGGCGTGAATTTCTTCAGTCAGCCGGTTGACGCTTCAGGCGATCCCGTGCCGGTAACGGCGGGTAATTTCACCGTCGGCGCTGAGATAATTAATAATCCGTATAGTATTGCGGCTTCATCCGTGCAGATAACCGACGATACGCTTAAAGGCAACAATCTTGCGGCCATCGGGATGTACGGACTCATCGACAAAAGCGGCATACCCGTGATCGGCAGTTTTTCAGGATTCATAAAGAGCATGGCGGCGGGGATAGGGATAGAGACAGGTCATTCGGAATATATGCTGCAAGGTCAGCAGGCATTGGTCGACAACCTGGCAAATCATCGCGCTTCCACATCGGGTGTGTCCATCGACGAAGAGGTGGCTGAAATGATTAAGTTCCAGCATGCGTATACGGCGGCGGCAAGGGTGATCACAACCATAGACGAGATGATCGACACCCTTGTCAACAGGATGGGTATAGCCGGAAGGTAGAACCAAGGATTGACCGGAAGGTAGTGAGGTAATATGAGAATTACAAGTTCAATGATGGTCAGCAACTTTCTTGGGAATCTCAATAATAATCTTGAATTGTTGAGCAAGTACCAGGAGCAGCTTGCAAGCCAGAAAAAGATAAACCGTATGTCCGACGACCCCATAGGGGTGGTGAATTGTCTGATGGCGCAAGCCGAACTCGACAAACTGGAGCATTACGATAAAAGTCTCGGGCTTTCGGAGATGTGGCTCAATCAGAGCGAATCAACGCTTATGGAGTTGAACGAAGTGATCATGATCGCGTCAGAAAATGCAGTCAGAGCATCAGCGGGAGTCTTGTCGGCCGACGACAAGAAGGCGATCGCGAACCTTATCGGCCAACTGAAGCGTCAGGTGCTGCAGCTGGCGAATGCATCATGCAGCGGCCGCTATATCTTCGGCGGTTACAACACTGTAAAGGAACCCTTCGCTATCAACGGAGCATCGCTTGAATACAACGGCGTCGGCGTCTCTACGATGACGCCCGCGCAGCAGGCCGATTTTGAAGCGCAGAAGCTGCTTCTGCCTGCCGGAAAAGGCCTGAAGATGCAGATCTCAATTCCCGGTACCGAACTTATGGGTACGGGGCCTGACAATCTTTATAATATTTTTGAAGACTTGCAGACCGCTTTGGATACGAATGCCGATACCGGCGTCATCAGCGGCTTTGTAACCAAGCTAAATGAAAAGCAGAGCCATGTCCTTTCGCTTGTTGCCGAGACCGGTGGCAGGCTCGAGAGGATAGGCCTTCTGAAACAGAGCTATGATAAAAGCGCGGCCGACTATACGCAAATAAAATCGATAATCGAAGATGCGGATATTGCCGAAGTGACAATGCGGTACAAGCTTGCGGAGGCTGTCTATAAAGGCTCTCTTTCGATGGGGGCGGAGGTATTGAGGCCTTCGCTTCTGGATTATTTAAGGTAGCAGTCGAGAATATTTTAGGCAGGAGTCGAGTGAAATGGTGCTCAAGACGACGAAATTCGGACAAATCAATATTTCAGGGGACAAGGTGATAGATTTCATCGAGTGTATTCCCGGATTTGATAACTCAAAGCGGTATATAATGATCAAAATAACAGAAACGCTGCCGCTTTACTGGCTGCAATCGGTTGATGAAGAGGATCTGGCGCTGCCGGTGATAAATCCGTTTGAAGTCATGAATGACTATTCGCCGATGATCGACAATATGGTGCTCGATCGTTTGCAGCTGTCGGGCGATAATGAATTGCTCGTTGTGAATGTTGCGCTTCTGCCTGCCGATCTGATGAAATCCACTGTAAACCTTGCCGCGCCGATATTGATTAATGTAGTCAGGAATCTGGGTATACAGACTATTCTCAACACCGGAGAATACCGGATCAGACATCCGTTGTTCGATAACAAGGCAAATGATAAGGCGGAAGGAGCCAAGAAAAATGCTGGTACTGACGCGAAAGGCAAATGAATCGATACAGCTCGGAAAAGATATAACAATAACCGTGTTGGCTGTTGATTCAGAGAGAGTCAGGATCGGCATTTCCGCCCCCTGCGAGATGAATATATCCAGGACCGAGCTCCTCGAGGAAACGAGGGATACCAATAAAGCGGCAGCAAATGCGCAGTTGGCTGGTATGACCATAATAGGTAAAATAAATAAGCAGAAACATGCTTAAGTTTATTTATTTCATTTCGATATATTTAATGTAAGCTTACAAGGTATTTCAAAAGCATGGAAGCAAATTATTAAATCAGGGAGGATGTTGAAAATGAGGATCAATCACAATATCTCAGCACTTAATACCTACAGGCAATTGCTTATCAATGAAAGCAACACCGCCAAATCGATGGAGAAATTGTCTTCAGGAATGAGGATCAACCGTGCCGCCGATGATGCGGCAGGACTTTCCATATCCGAGAAGATGAGGGGGCAGCTCCGCGGCCTGAATCAGGCTGTGAGGAACGCCCAGGACGGTATCTCGTACATCCAGACGGCAGAAGGCGCTTGCAATGAGGTTTCGGACATGCTTGTCAGAATGAAGGAACTCGAAGTACAGTATGCGAACGGCACCTACAATGCGGAAGACCTGTTGAATATTACAGCCGAGTTCGACGCTTTGAAGACAGCCATCGGCGAAGTCAAGACCAGCACCATGTTTAACGGGGTGGCGGTCCTTGGCACAGCCACGGATATCAAGTACGGCCAGGATGCTACGCTTACCGTAACTGTAGCCGCCGCCACCTTCGATGCGTCAGCCCTTGCAATTGGAGGCGGAGTCGCAGCCATCGACGCCGTCATCGATGATGTCAACACCGACAGGGCTACTTACGGGGCTCAGCAGAACCAGCTGGAGCATGTTGTCAATAACCTGAGCACCACAGCTGAAAATATCCAGGCAGCCGAGTCGCGCATACGTGATGTGGATATGGCGAAAGAGATGATGGAATTCACTAAGAACAGTATCCTGAACCAGGCAGCGACGGCAATGTTGGCGCAGGCTAACCAGCAGCCGCAGAACGTTCTGGATCTGCTCAGATAGTAGATAGCGACTAATGATTTTGAATTATATTAAAGCGAATGCCGGTCGGTTTGGCCGGCATTTGCTTCGGTAAA
>CAYWGM010000029.1:0-5732 GCA_964457875.1 uncultured Eubacteriales bacterium
TCGCCGCACGGTCCCCGTCCGTAAGAAGGCGGATCCATGATTATGGCGTCGTATTTCCTGCCGCGGCGCATCTCACGCTGTACAAACTTCATAACGTCGTCCACGATGAAGCGCACCGTCCTGCCCGACAATCCTGAGAGGACAATATTCTCCCTGGCTTTTGCCACCATACCTTTGGAAGCGTCGACATGGCAAACCTCGGTGCCTGCATGAAGGGCAGCCATAGTGGCTGCTCCGGTGTATGCGAAAAGGTTGAGGACACTCGCGGGCCGACCATATTTCTGTTTAAACCCGCTTAATCTGTCGATTATCCAATCCCAGTTGACGGCCTGCTCGGGGAATAAGCCGGTATGCTTGAAATCGCTGAGCCAGACGTAGAATGAAAGCGGCCCGTAAGCGATCATCCATCTTTCGGGCAGATCACGATTGTATTCCCAATGGCCTCCCCCGCTGCTGCTGCGGATATAGTACGCATCAGCCTCTTTCCATCGCGGCTGTTCGAGCGTTGCAGGCCAGATGGCCTGCGGATCGGGACGCGACAGGACATATCCGCCCCATCTCTCGAGCTTCAAACCGTCGCCGGCATCCAGAAGCTCATAATCTTTCCACTTATCAGGCACAAGCATAACTGCGGTCCTCCGTCAACTATTCTACCACCATGATAGAAAGTGTCAATCAACCATCGTTCCATATATTACAGGTTGAAAGCACACCCGGTTCCCCCCTATAATAAGGGCAAATCAAATAATGAGCATGATCAATCTATTTGCCGAATCCTTAAATATTCCAAACACCTTTAAGGAACGGGGGACGCAACAGCGCCAGGGGTAAAGCCGGAACAGTCTTTTCCGGCCGGGATGCCGATCTTCCCGCACCCGTCAGCTAACCTCGCAGGCTAAGAGAGGAGTTGATTGAGATGAAGAAAAAGGTAATTGCAGCATTAGTCACGCTTGTATTTGTATTTTCGTCGCTTTCCGCGGTTTACGCCGGCTATTACACGGAAGGCATCACTCTGAAGTACGGCATGAATAACAGTAATGTGAAGGATCTGCAGAATGACTTGAAGAAGCTGGGATATTTCAGTTATTCCCCTACAGGATATTTCGGCAGCCTGACAAAACAATCCGTATTATCTTACCAGAAGAGCAACGGGCTGGTGGCAGATGGTATCGTAGGACGCTGGACAGCGAGGGAGATTAAGGTTGACACCATCATCGCCACGGCAAAACAGTACCTCGGAGTGCCGTACGTATGGGGAGGGGTGTCGCCGTCAGGCTTTGACTGCTCGGGTTTCACCCATTACGTATTCCTGAAGAACGATATCATCATACAACGGACATCCAAGGCCCAATATAACGAAGGTGACTGGGTGCAGCGAAGCCAGCTCAGACCTGGCGACCTCGTATTCTTCACGACTTATGCTCCGGGGCCGTCACATGTAGGTATATACCTCGGCGGCGGCAAGTTCATCCATGCAAGCTCGGGCGCCGGGAAGATAATAATCTCGGACCTTGGCAACACTTACTACTCATCGCATTATATCGGCGCGAAAAGGGCGCTGAGGTAAGTGAGACTTAAAGTCAGAATCGGTATAACAGAGGCGCATACAAAAAAAGGATGGCCAAAAGGCACGGTTTAATAGGGAAACTTATTGAACATACCCCAAACCGATACGGAAATGCATAAAAAAATCACACTTTTTGTACAAAATTTGGACTAAGGGACTGAATTTTGACTTGAAACAGCGTTTTTCCCATAATTGGGGGTGCATAATTCAGAAAAACACCATTTATTTGTCCCTTTCTCAAAATTTTGTACAATATATCGGCAAATCACTTCCAAAATACAATACATGGTACTAATTGGTATATTCTTCCACAATAAATGATGGAAGGTTGATTCTTTGTTGAAACGATTATTTCAAAGAGTTTGCGCAAAATTGCTAATAAGCTACAAATGATATGTTACGGTATTACCCATGGTTCACATTATGTACAAAAAGAAAGCTGCCAAAGGTCAGCCTTTTGTGTGGGTTTCAAGATTCATTTCACAATTGCTTCATATATTTCCGCGATTGAATCATAAATATCGGCATCCAGGCCGCAAAGCCGTTCGCGACCCTGATGCCCGTAAGATACCAGCCAACAGTGGCATCCTGTCTCTTGCGCAACTTCATGGTCATGTATGGTATCGCCTATGATCAGCACCTCATAGGGTCTGAGGCCCAAATTACCGAGATGTGTCCTGGCTTGCTCCAATTTGCTGTTGGCATAATGATTATCCAATCCGATTATCTTCGTGAAATATTGCCTGATACCTAATTGGTCGACCATATCAATCAGTACGCTCTCTTCCGATGCAGATACGATGGACTGCGATATGCCTTCAGAACTTATTCTTTCAAGTATCTCCCCCACCCCGGCATGCAGCCTGAAAGCATATCTGCCGGAATACAACTCCCGGATATACTCCAATGCTACCTGTTCAAAGGGTTCCCGGCAGAAATCAAAACCGAGTTTTAAATAATTATTTATAACCGGAAAGGTAAACCTGCTCCTGTATGTCTCTATATCAAGCATCGGCAAACGGCGTCTCTTCAAGAGACTATTCATAACATCTACGACTATGCCGACATCGTCCAGCAGCGTACCGTTCCAATCCCAGATGATATGTTTATAGGTAGAAATCTTCCCCATATTTATATAATAAACCAAACATATGTTCGGGTCAAGGTAGTATGTGGAGAATTTCTTTCAATGCATGGACGACGCCGTCTTCATCGTTTGTCAGGGTGACGTGGGTCGCCGCCGTTTTGACCTCTTCCCTGGCGTTACCCATCGCAATGGAATATCCGAATATCCCGAACATGGCGATATCCGAAGTATCATCCCCGAATACGGCCACCTCTTCCGGCCCGATCCCGTGTTTTTGGATAATGACATTGATACCGCTGCCTTTAGTGGCGTCCTTCGCGACCACCTGCACACATGCCCCCGCATCCGGAGATATTATATTGGCAAACTGTCCGAAATCCTTGTACAAGGCGTCATAGAACCTGGCTGACTTGTCGCCGCACAGTGTAAAGCTTTCCTCGGTGAAGATGTTTATTTTTGTAGCCTCGCGGTTCTTCGCGGTCTCATAAGGCAGCAATTCCTCCGGGGCGATACCCCACGAAAAAAGGGCTTCCCCGGTAAGGGCGTGTCTGAAACTCTGGTAATCGTCGCCGTACTGTATCATGATCTGAAACTTTTCATCATAAAGCTCGGTCAAATCTGTCATCCCCCGGACGATACCGGACGGAATGGTGATATGCCGGTACAGACCGGCAGCTTCATCGGTGACCAGCCCGCCGCAATAATAAACGCCTTTGCTGGTAAAAAAACCGATCTCGCCCGGGATTTTATCGTGGACGCTGAATACCACTTTTCTGTGTCTCGCAGTCACAGGAGCAAGCAGCAGGCCTTTTTCGGAACACCTTTTTAAGGCGTCATATGTATTGGCCGACATGTTGCCTTCCGAATCCAGCAAGGTCCCGTCGATATCAAAAAATATTGCTTTCAATTTCATACCTCCTGCTGTATACTGCTGCATACTGCCGCATACTACTGCATACTGCTGCATACTTCTTTATACTTCTCGGTTGACACACATGCAACATCGATATTATAATGTTTGTACGTCAGCTCTATATGGGCAATTAGCTCAGCCTGGTCAGAGTACCACGTTGACATCGTGGGGGTCACTGGTTCGAGCCCAGTATTGCCCACCATATAGCGATATGAGAGCGGGGACTTGTTCCCTGCTCTTTTTTTACAAATGTTTATCATCTAAAGTCTTCTATTCGCAAACTCAATATAAAGCAACGCCGTTATCCTCTGCTGGACCAGGTTGGTGACAGCGACGAAGAACGATATTACAAAAGTGAGCATCATCACATTGCCGGACGGTACAATGACCAGGATCAATATTATCCCCGGGATCAGCACTATGAGGTTAAGCAGCAGCAATATGAAGAATATCTCCATCTTTTTTCCATATGTGGCATGATAACTCATTGACATTGATTTAAATATGCCGGCGTCTTTATCTACGATAAAGCTGCTGGTAAAAAGCAACATGGTATATACTATCAAACCCGGAATGAAAAATAGCATGAATCCTGCAAAACACGCAGTTAAGACTATGATGTATGCCAGCAACAGCTTATGATACGATTTCAGTGTCCTGACGATGTATTCCCGGATTCCGGCTCCCCCGTGTTCCCTTCCGCCAAACTCGCATATGCAGGCGTACAGGTAGACAGTAGATGCGAATAGGATCAGTAATGCTGTCAACACATTGTAGGCTATAAGAAAAAATACATTACTAAACAGTGTCTCAGGTATGAATGCGCTTGAGAAGCCGACGGCAAGGATCAGGACAAACACAGCCGGCGTAAGATACTCAGCCTTGAGGTCATAGAATTTCAAAGCAATTTTTATTCTGCTATCCATATAAGCCGTATTATATCATAAACACATATCATAACAGCATAACTTGTAAGCCTGCATTTATCATGATATAATTGTCAATATGCGGATTCAATGAATACCGCTTTTTTTATTTTGAGTTATCATTGAGTTCCGAAACAGAAAGTTCCTGAACAGAAAGCTCCTAAACGGAAAGGATGCGGATAAAATGAAAAACATCCCGCTTTATGAAGTAAGAACGATCGATGATCTAAGAGAAATGCTCAATCAAAGCGCATCACTGTACACTAATAAAATAGCCTTCCTTGCCAAAAGAAAAGGGAACGAAAATTACGAACCAATCACATATTCTCAATTTAAAAAGGATGTGGACGCATTTGGCACGATGTTGATCCGAATGGGCCTTAAGGGCAAAAGGATAGCTGTCATAGGAGAAAGCCGGTATGAATGGGTTCTCACCTACATGGCCGTGGTGAATGGCACGGGGATCATCGTCCCCATCGATAAGGAACTGCCCCGAAACGAGATCGAGAGCCTGCTTGCAAGAGCCAAAGCCGACGCAATCGTATTCGCAGACTATAATAAGGAGCAGATACTCAGCATCGCCGGCAAGCTGGAATCCCTCAAAATACTCATTGGTATGGATTACGAAGATGACGAGGCAAATGTCATGTCATTGAAAAGACTTGTCGCCGAAGGCAAAAAACTCATGGATGAAGGCGCCAGAGATTTCATCGATGCGCAAATCGACCGGGACGTAATGAGCATACTCCTCTTCACATCGGCCACGACCGATAGATCAAAGGCCGTGATGCTATCGCACCGCAACATATGCGCCAATCTGATGTCCATGTGCTCGATGTGTTACATTGGTGAAAAAGACATTTTCCTCTCAGTCCTCCCAATCCATCACACATATGAATGTACATGCGGTTTCCTCTGCCCTATCTACAGGGGCTCGGCCGTAGCCTTCTGCGAAGGCCTCAGGCACATACCGAAGAATCTGCAGGAATCAAAAGCCACCATACTGCTCGGGGTTCCCCTGATTTTCGAAACGATGTACCGGCGGATATGGGACCATGCGGCTAAAAAACCGGAGATGCTTAAAAAACTCAAACTCGGTCTTAAAATCAGTAATTTTCTGAAACTGATCGGTATAGATGTGACAAGGAAGCTGTTCGCGCCGATACATGACAGCCTCGGCGGAAATATAAGGCTGCTCATAAGCGGGGCAGCCGCGATCGATCCGGCGGTCTCCAAGGG
>CAYWGM010000029.1:5832-11619 GCA_964457875.1 uncultured Eubacteriales bacterium
TGGTGAACGGATGGTTCCACACCGGCGACCTTGGATACATGGATAATGACAAATTCGTGTATATCACCGGCCGCAAGAAGAATGTCATCGTCACTAAGAACGGCAAGAACATATTTCCCGAAGAGATAGAGACCTTGCTCAACCGCAGCCCGTACATCAAAGAAGCGCTGGTGTTCGGCAAGGACGACGAAGTCTTCGGGGATATCGTGGTTTCAGCCGTAATCGTGCCCGATTCGGAAAAAATCCAGGAGGAATTCAAGGATAAGCCGTTATCTCTGCAGGAAATATTTGACTTGATCCATAAAGAAGTAAAATCAGTAAATAAGAGCCTCGTATTATATAAGTACATCCGCGATTTCCAGCTTCGCGAGAACGAATTTGCAAAGACGACGACAAAGAAGATAAAGCGCTATCTTGAAAAGGTATAAAGATCGCTGCAGCAGGATGATATTACTTCAGCATGCGCCAGCCTGCGGGATACATGTTTTTTAAATACCCTGCTTCATATGCCGCCCAGCCGATAGGGTATCTGTCGGCACATACGGCAATAAGTCCTTTATCGCCTTCAACCAGCAGCGTTTCGCCTTTCAGGTAACGGATTATCTCAGATGAATCCGCATCCAATTCTAGAATCCTCTTGAATTCAGTATTGCTCAAAGCCAAAACCAAAGATTGTGACGGCCTGAAAGATCCCAAAGATCCCAAAGATCCTAAAGATCCTTTATGTGTGTTTCCCAAATATACTCCATACTTCAGGCACTTCATACCGGATATGCGTTCCGGGAATACCGGAGCCCAATACAGTCCGTCTCCCGAGCGTATAAAGCGCCCTCTGCCGCCGCTGCCATCCGATCGGCCAAAAAAATGATGACCTTCCATGTGCTTGCCGATGAATTCGATAAACTCCTCAGGTGCATCTCCGGTAACAGTTGAGTCATGATTATCATGATGCAATATCCGATTGCATTTACATTCCACTTCTTCATTTTTCACCAGCAGCGCAACAAAATGGCCTTCGCCCTTTATCCTATGAGGCCATAATCGGGCCGTCTTCCGCAACGCTGGCGATCCGTCGCCCCACTCAGGCCTGCCGTCTTCCATGCCCGTAGTTTTGTTAATCTCTTTCAGTTCAAATCCGGGATGTTGTTTTAAGAATCTCGATATGACCACTTCATCTTCTTCCGGTGAGAACGTGCATGTCGAATACACGATCCTGCCGCCGCTCCTTGTCATTTCAGCCGCATATCCGAGCAGCCTGTCCTGAATAGCCGTGAATGTGCCGTAGCTATATTTTCGCCAGCTTTTTACGGCATGTTCGTCCCGCCGGAACATCCCCTCCCCCGAACAAGGCGCGTCGACCAATATGCCGTCGAAATACCCTGCGAAGCGCGCAACAAGAGATTCCGGCGCGCTACATGCCACAAACGCATTCCTTATGCCACAAAGCTCGATGTTTTTAACAAGCGCCCTGGTCCTGTCGGCATTTATATCGTTAGACAGCAGAAAACCGGCATTATTCATCCTGCAGGCGATTTGCACCGTCTTGCCGCCCGGCGCCGCGCACATATCAAGAATCGATTCTTCTGCTTCCGGCGCCAATACCTTGACCGGGAACATCGCGCTCGGCTCCTGGATATAGTAAAGACCTGCGTGATAATACGGATGTTTGCCGGGTTTATCAGCGGCGTCGAAATAAAAACCTTCCGGGCACCATTGTACCGGCGCGAGTTTGAACGGAGAAATCGAAAGGAATTCATCAACGCTCAGCTTTGCGGTATTGACCCTTAAAGCGGAAAACGGCTGTGCCTGTAATGAGTCGATGAACTGCCCCAACTCATCACATTCCATATGCTTCTTCATATTTTCGATAAATTCGCCGGGGAGCTTCATATTTTATCACCAGATAATATCATCACTACTATTTTATCTGTGTATCATTGTAATTACAATCTTCCAATGCTATAATAGTGGTGCTTTATAGAACGTATGTGGATTTTTTATGTGGCCCATTGGTCAAGCGGCCTAAGACACCGCCCTCTCACGGCGGTAACAGGGGTTCGAATCCCCTATGGGTCACCACAGCACAGACTGTCCGAAAACCCGCCTTCAACAGCGGGTTTTTTGTATTCCACCATGTGACCGACTCGACCCACATCACAATATATTTCTTCTTATATGCTCATATCAGGATCACAGCAACAACGGCCAAAACAAGCCCGGCGATCTTCCTCCAACTAAATTCCTCCTTAAGAAAGACGAAGCTTATAACCCCGATCAAAACAAACGATAATTGCGATATCGGCGCTACAAGGTTGAGATCCCCTGTGCTGACTGCGCTTAGATAAAAAAATATCCCCGCTATCATGATCGGTCCGGATATTGCGGATAGCCTGACAGCCGCTGGATTGAAAGACACTTGATGTGTTTTTTTAATAACTATGGTGAATGCAACAATACTGACTATGATGAAACGCCATAACATCATCCTGAAAGGAATGGCCCCGTTCATCATCGCAAGCTTGTTCCAGAAATTCAGCACCGACATTACAAGACATGCCGACAGGCTTAATATGATACTTCTGTAATCAGGCGCGCCCCCGCCGGTTTTTCGCTCGAACAATCCGGAAAACATGAAGATGGATCCGATGCATAGTAAAATAGCCACTATCCTTGTGAAGTCAAGGGTTTCACCGATGAAAACTATCCCAAGTAGTACCGTGGGGACGAGATTCAACCTGTAAATGGTTACATTAACAGAGATATCCCCTCTGCCGAAGCTGGAAAGAAAAAGCAGATATCCGGCAAATGAAATAAATCCGGCAACAACGCCATAGAATACATTCTTCATATCGATTTCGATACTGCCGAATTGTATTAAGTTCAATATTAAAGAGAGCAAAGCGGAAAAAACCGCTGAGAAGAAATAAAATCCGACTAACCGGTCTCCTTTGTTTTCGATTGAAGACTTGCGGTAGACAAGATCATTTATTGTGTTCATGGAGGCACAGGCCAGAGCGAATAAAACCGCTGTATTCATCTTATTGCATCATCCCCTTGCAGGTTTTCGATCTTTCTCCTGCTGTTTAAAATACTCCAACAGATTAGTACTTGCATTCTTTATATGCGAAATGGTTAACCTCTCGGATTTCTCCGGATCCCTTCCGATTATGGCTTGAAGAATGGCTTTATGTTCATCAAGTGACTTTTGCGCCCTGCCCGGCACAGCGAGAGAAGAATTGCGCGCATTCCGGACATAATGGTGGAATGTGCTGAGCGTATGCATCAGCGGCTGACTTTTACTGGCGCGGAATATGATATCGTGGAATTTCGAATCGAACCTCAGAAGGTTGCCCGTATCATTCTTCTGTGTATAAAACTCCTCAAGTTCAACGGTCTCAGTTAATTCGGCAAGTTCCTCCTCCGTGGCCTTTTCTGCCGCCCAACGTGCAGCAAGGCCCTCTATCAGCATCCTTATGGTAAAAATATCTTCGATATCTTTAAACGATATCCCCTTTACCACCGCGCCTTTATTAGGCACTGACACCACAAGACCTTCAAGCTCAAGTTGCCGCAAGGCTTCTCTTATGGGGGTCCTGCTTACGCCGAGTTCTTCGGACAGCCTTGTTTCGATCAGGTTGTCGCCGGGTTTGTATTTTCCGTTCAATATGTCATTCTGAAGCTGGATGAAAACTTTGCCGTGAAGCAGGTTCAAATTGCTGTCTTCAGCATCGAATTCGATCCTGGACATTACGATTCCTCCAGTCCCTTGCCACATGCTTTTTGTCTCTGGTCACCCGCATTGCGGGTAAAGTTGAGCAGTCCGCCAGCAAGAATCATATCGGTCTGACGGGGCGACAAGGCGGCAATGGCTTTGATTACGGTATTTTTTGTCAAATTCTTTATAGATATTGTAGATATTATAGATATTGTAGATATTTCAGAACCTTTTTTTAACTGGGCTTCAATATCCTCGATGCAGACCTCGTCGCCGGCATCAATGCCGTCATATCCAGATTCCGCCATAAAAGTCAGAGGTATTATCCCTGAATTGATCAGGTTGGACATATGGATGCGCGCAAACGATTTTGCGATGACGCCCCTTATTCCGAGATACAGCGGCACAAGGGCCGCATGCTCCCTGCTCGAACCCTGTCCGTAATTGACTCCTCCTATGATAAAGCCTCCGCCGGCGTCCTTCGCCTTCCGCGGGAAATCAGGGTCGCAAGGGACAAGGCAATAATCGGACAGATATGGGATATTTGACCTGTATGGCAGCAATTTCGCATTCGAAGGCATAATATGATCAGTCGTGATATTATCTCCCAATTTCACGAGTACGCGCCCGCACACATTTTTTTCAGGCCCCTTGTTGACAGGAAACGGCTTTATATTGGGCCCCCCTACTACGGTAACTTCATCAGGGTCTTTGGCCGGAGGTATGATCATATTATCATTAACGGCGAATTTATCCGGGATAGTTATCACCGGGGCATCCCCTAAAGTGCGGGGATCGGTCAGATAACCGTTGATAGCGCTTATAGCGGCGGTCTCAGGACTTACCAGGTATACGCCCGCGGCCTGCGTGCCGCTGCGGCCTTCGAAATTCCTGTTGAATGTCCTCAAAGATATCGCGTTTGAGGCAGGCGCCTGTCCCATGCCGATGCATGGCCCGCATGCCGATTCAAGTATCCTTGCGCCCGCCGCCACCATATCCGCAAGCGCACCGTTGCCGGCCAGCATCGTAACCACCTGCCTGGATCCGGGTGAAATGACGAGACTAACGCCAGGATGCACTGATTTGCCTTTAAGAATTGCTGCAACCTTCATCATATCGAGGTACGATGAATTGGTGCAGCTGCCTATGGCTACCTGATCCGCTTTTATGCCGGCTATGGCGCTGACCTTTGCAATGTTGTCAGGGCTGTGCGGCATTGCGGCAAGCGGCTCCAGATCCGTTAAATCCAATTCGATCATTTTATCATAAGCAGCATCTTCATCTGGTTTCACTTCAACCCAATCGTCTTCCCTGCCCTGGGACTTCAGAAACCCGCGGGTTATCTCGTCGCTGGGAAAGACCGATGTCGTGGCGCCAAGTTCGGCGCCCATATTGGTTATGGTCGCGCGTTCTGGTATACTCAGGCTTTTTACGCCTTCGCCGCCATATTCTATTATCTTTCCTACGCCTCCCTTGACGGTAAGGACGCGCAGCACTTCCAGTATGATGTCCTTGGATGAGACCCATGGTCTGAGACGACCCCTCAGATTGATCCTGTATACCTGCGGCATCACAAGGTAATACGGCCCACCTCCCATGGCCACCGCGACATCCAGGCCTCCGGCGCCTATTGCCAGCATTCCGAGGCCGCCCGCCGTCGGCGTATGGCTGTCCGAACCAAGCAGCGTCATCCCGGGGACGCCGAACCTCTCAAGGTGTACCTGATGGCATATGCCGTTCCCAGGCTTTGAAAAATAGATGCCGTATTTAGACGCGACCGTCTGTATGTATTTGTGGTCGTCGGCATTCTCAAACCCTGTCTGAAGCGTATTATGATCTATATATGCGACCGATTTTCTAGTCTTCACATATGGGATCCCCATGGCTTCAAACTGCAGGTAGGCCATCGTACCGGTCGAATCCTGGGTCAGCGTCTGGTCTATCCTTATCGACACCTCTTTGCCGGCTGTGATGTCGCCGCTTACGAGGTGTCCTTTTATGATTTTTTGAGCAATATTCAAACCCAAAGCAAAAACCTCCCTTGTCAATTGCGGGTAAATATCTCTTAATAC